>JAAZYN010000370.1 GCA_014239625.1 Myxococcales bacterium
GGACAAGGGTCCGAGGCGGTCACACCGCTCACGACAACAACCCCGAGGAGGGTGGTAGCTCTCGAAAGAGGCCAACCGTCCCCACGGTCTTTGATACTCTGCAGAGCAAGGACAGCGAATGGGGCGCCCTCTCTTCGAGAGGATACTCCCGCGCGCTGTTCGTAAACCCATGAGAGGAGACCCGATGGTTGTCGGGTCGAGACCCTGGGGGGTGAAACCCTCGGGGGGGAAGGTGCCGCGCTCCAGGTGAGGGGCGGGGTCGCCGTGAACACCAGGGAAGGATCGGCCAGCGGTCATCGGGTAACACCGATCCGTTGGAACGGACTCTCTCGTCGTCAACGCCCTGAACCGGAGCGGTCACCAAACGCCCTAAAGGGCTGCCGCAACCGGCGGAGGGACGGGCTGTCGTGAGACAGCGCAGCGCGAGAGAGGGGAACTCTTCGTAGGTGCAAGCCCACGAGTGCCACCAGCGTGAAACAAAGCTGGACGGGCGGTTACGAGCGGAATGAAACGTCGAGAGGTTGAGAAAACCTGAGGGCGTAGCACAGTCGGGGATGGAATCCCGGCGCAGGTCGCTGCTCACCGCCTCATGCGCTGAAGGGCCCGAGACCTCATGAGAGGACGGTCCGTGTTGCAACCGGCCGCGGCGGCGACGCCACGGGTGGGGAGGCGCGGGCCAGCGACGACGTGTGAGAGGTGGCTCCAGTGATGGAGCCGCCGACACTCTGAACGAGAGGCCAACGGCAAGAGAGGCCGACCGGCCGCGTAAGCGGCTGCTCGGGGCGAGCATGTGATGTCCGCGAAGACCAGTCTCAGGAGACGGGACCAAGCTCACGGCGGGCGCATCGAACCCATGACGGTGCAACTGCGAGCCCTTCACCTCTGGAGTCGAGCCAACCCGCCGAGAGGACGTCGCGTCGCCGGTGACGGCGGTCGTGACAGCGCGTCGGAGTGACGTTCTCTGAAGGGGATAACCTGGGATTGCAGCTCTGTAGGCGTTGACATTCGAGAGCCCGGTCAGTAGCGAGACGTCGCTGCGGACCGGGTTCTCTTCTTTTTGGCGGACTGCATGTCTCTTGACCTGTTCCAGATCATCTGTATTCCGGTGATGTCGTTGGCCTACGTGTTCAGCGTCCTCACGGCTCCCGACCGGGCGCGCCGCGTGGTCGAGATCAGCGCTTTGGCGACGAGCGCCTGGATCGGCGAGCACACCGTCATCGACGCCTACCAGTTCTACTACTACGCCGATGGCTGGTGGATGAAGCTCGGTCACGTCCCGCTGCTGGTGGCGCTGATCTGGCCCATGGTGGTGCTCAGCGCCCGCGACGTGGTTGGGCACGTGTTCGGTCAGCAGGGGCACATCAAGCGCGCGTTCGCGGTGGGGGCCGTGGTGGTGTTCGATGCATCCATCATGGAGGTGATCGCGGTCCACGGCGGCCTGTGGCGATGGTTCGAGGGGGGCTATCTCGGGGTCCCGCTGATGGGGATCGTCGGCTGGGGCTGTTTTGGTCTCGTCGCCACCCTGTGGCTCGACCGGCTGGAGCGAAGTGAGCGCGTCGCGAGCCACGCGCTGACCCCCATCGTGACAGTCGCCGCGACCCACGCGCTCCTCCTCGCGGTGTGGTGGGCCTCCCTTCGATGGGTCTTGAGGGGCGACCTCGGCGCCATCGCGCTGCTCGGCTTTGCCGCCGCCGCCGCGGGTTACGCCTGGATGGTCTGGCGCGCCCGCGCCCGAGGCCTGGGGGCGCTGCCAGGGCAGGTGACGGCGCCCAGGGCGCTGGCGACGTCGGTGTTTGTGGGGCTGCTCATCACGTTGGCCGACAGCGGGCTGCAGTGGGGGCACCTCTGCCTGGCCGCCGGCCCATACCTGTTGACGCTGCGCTGGTCAGGCCGAGACGCGCCGGGTTCGAGTCCGGGACACGCCGCCCCCTGAGCGCGATCTCCGATGGCCAGCGAACACCTGGGCCGAACACCTCGCGGAGAGGTCCCTGCCTGCGTCTGTGGGCGAGGGTCGCCCGGACGCCGGCGGGCGCGATCAGACCAGGAAGATGTTGTCGGGCAGCCCGGCTGCTCGCCAGGCGGCGTTGCCGGCGGCATAGAACAGCAACAGCCCGCTCCCCAGGTGGGTCAGCCAGATGCAGTCGGCGCGGGTCATGGAGCGCTCGTAGCGCGGTCGATAGAAGGCGAACTGAACACCCGGAGCGGCCAGCATGAGCCCCTCGCGGAGGCCAATCACTCCAGTCAACAGGCCCGCTGTGAGGATCGTCGTGGCCGCGATGAGCAAGGCGTCGATGATCTGCCGCGAGCGATGGAGCCCGTGGGCCACAGGGTAAGTCGGCACCCCGGCCAGCGCGTCGCCGTCGAGATCGCGCATGTCATAGAGGATCTCGTAGGTGAGCTCGAACGGTACGAAGAACATCACGAGCACGGTCACCGCCGCGAACCCTCCAGGGAGCACGGTCTCCCAGCCAGCGACCGCCAATGGATAGGCGAAGCACGTCAGGACGAAGAGCACCGACGACATGAAATTTTTCAGAAAGTACAGATCCTTGAAGCGTTTAAGGCCGCGCCACGTCGGGACGATGGAGATGCTGTAGCCGAGGCCGATGAGCTGCACCAGGGCGCGCAGCCAGGTCAGCTCGGGGTAGACCACCAAGGAGAACGCGAAGGACGCGGCGAACAGGGCTATCCACGTCCAGACGAACACGCGCTTGTGCGCCGCGACGCGCTCGGTGCCGCGGATGGCGTTGGCCAGATCTTCTTTGAGGTCGGTGATCCGGTTGAGCAGGTTGATGAGCATCCAGTCGACGCCACCCAGGAGCGCGATGTCGACGGCGTGTCTCCCCGTGAGCAGCCAACTGAAGACGATGCAGGCGGTGACCGCCACTCCGATGATGTGGAGGCGGAGGATACTGGCGACTTCGGCGAAGGCGTCTCGTGTCATGGAGGGGACAAATCACACCCTACGGGTTCCGGCAACGCGAGGCGGCGGCGCCGCCGCTGTCGCGCACGGCTTCGCGACCCTCGCGACGACAAGATGTTGGCCGTCGCCAGTAGCCTCCGTCACCGGTTCGCAGGCCATCGAACAGGTCGGTCAGAGGGGTTGAATCAGGTGTCCTTGCCACGCCAGGGTGACCCACACGAGGAACACGCCTTGAGAGACGCCTCCAGCGAGGATGGCCGCGGTGACGCTCTCGTCGAAGGCCAGCCGGCCGACGCGGCGGATGCCTGTGGCCGTCTGGCGCGGGGCGGCCACGTGGAAGGCGACGCGGACCGCACCATCCAGCTGGACGGTGCCCCAGTCGCCAGCCTCGAGAGTTCGGAACGGGACGCCGTCCACAGCCTCACCGGGGTCGCCCGTACCCACGAACTCCTGCAGGCTCATCCGCTCGCCGCAGCGGCCCAGCACCACCTCACCGGAGAGGCTCGGGTCGATACCCATCGCGTATCCCTCATGGGTCGCTCGGAAGAGCGGGACCTGAAAGCCGAGGGCGGCAGACACTTCGGTCATGAGGTCGTCGTGACTCGCCTGCCCTTCGGCCACCTCTTCGGGCATCAGCAGCTCACGCTGATCGAGCACCGCGTCTTCAAAAAGCATCGCCACCCTCAAGATCGGGCGCCCGCGCTCCAGCGTTGGTTCGCTGGCCAGCGACGTCAACGTCCCCAGGGTCATCGCGGCGACACCCCACCAGGCCGCGCTGTAACCGCCGGCCATGGTCACCACCTCGGCGGAGGCCAGATCGAACCACGAGCCGCGACTGAGATAGGCTCCGATAAGCCACGCGACAGCGCAGGTGGTGATGAGGAGGTTGGCGGTGGCCAGCACGCGCATCCTTCGCCGGGTCATCGCCAGCGCGGCCGTCCCCACCGCTAGTAGCGCCAACGCTCCGAGGATCTGGCCGGTCGGAACGAAGCAGCCCAGGGCCGACACTTCCGCCCACTCGAAGCGCACCCAGGGCATGAACAGGGCGCCCATGACGACGAGGCCCGCCCCAAACAACGTTATCCCGTGGCCTGTTCGCATCACTTCTACTCTCCGGTCGACCTGCAGCGCGCTGCGTGTGAGCTGCCGACACCGAGACAGGCGCCGAAGTTCCCCCCCCCCATGACCACGCCCGCGCCGAAGCCTTCGGGACCCTGCTTTTCGGGCTTGGCCGTCCACGGGTCGGTTTGTATCGTGGCGGGGTGAACGCCGAACTCCCCCCCAACGTCATCTTTTACGACGGCGTCTGCCACCTGTGCCATGGGTGGGTGCGCCGTATCGCGCGCGCCGATAAGGCCAGGCGATTTCGTTTCGCCCCCTTGCAGGGCGACACCGCCGCCATCGCCAGGGGAGCGTTCGCCCAGTTCCCGACGCGGCTCCAGACGGTCGTCTACATCGAAGACGGCGCGGTCCACGTCAGGTCACGGGCCGTGTTCTACATCGCCAAGCGGCTGGGCGGAGCATGGCGCGTCCTGAGTTGGATGCGCGTGCTCCCCGCGTTCCTGACGGACCCATGCTATCGGCTTGTGGCTTGGTCGCGCTATCGGATCTTTGGTCGCTATGAGCGATGCCAGATCCCCACCGAGACCGACCGCGCGCTGATGTTGCCCTGAGGGAGTCGGGCTGACGCCACGCGACAGCAGGCGCGCTCATCCTCGGCCCGCGGCTGAGCAAGTACAGCGACGATGGCACGCCGCGGGCTATCCCGGGGCATTCCATGGCGTTGGCCACGGCGAGTGGGCTGATCTTGTGGATGGGCTGGTTTGGCTTCAACGCCGGCTCGGTGCTGGCCGCTGATCCGGGAGCCATCGCGCACACCGCCGTGACGACCGATCTGGCGGCCGCCGCCGGCGCCCTGGTCGCGTGCATGGTGGCGTGGCGCAAGGGCGGCAACCT
>JAAZYN010000371.1 GCA_014239625.1 Myxococcales bacterium
TCAGCGTCGCGAAGGCTAACCGCTGTCTCCGTCCGACGTCGAGGTCGTCGTCCTGGCGTCGTCGCGAGAGCTCCGCCGCTTCGGCCTCCCTGATGTCGCGTGCGCGTCTGGCCGCATCGAGCAGCGCCTGGTCCGGGTCCGCCAGTCGGGTGATGAGCGCCTCGGCGGCGTCGACGTGCCGGAGGCCCACCTCGATCTCGGCCATCACTTCGGTGGCCCGTTGGCTCAAACCGTGCGCCGACTCGTCCGCGGGCCAATGCTCCATCGCCTGACGACACGCGAAGCTCACCTCGCCGTAGCGCTGTAGCGCGGTCTGGTAGTCTTCGGCCCGGTCTCCATCGTCTCGTCGCCCGCTCAGCAGCTCCAGGTCGGCCAGCGCGTCCTGCGCGCCACTGAGCAGTCGTTGCAGGGGGCGCCGCCGCAGGAACCGTCGGACCGCTTGCGCCAGATCGCTGACGCTGGGATGTCGGAGCGCCCGGTCACGCTCGCAGGCGCGCGCGATGATCTTCGAGAGCTCCGGTGGGCATGGAGGTCCTGGCGCCGCGACGACGTCCTCCGCGGCTTGGTAAAGCGCCTCGACGATGCCCGGGCCTCGGTGGGGTGGTCTCCCCGTGACCAGCTCGTGCAGGGTGCCTCCCAGCAGATACACGTCGGTCCGCGCGTCTACCATGGCCAGCTCGCCTCGGGCCAGCTCGGGAGCCATGTATGCAGGTGTCCCGACGATCGAGTCGCTCACGACCTCAGCGCTCAGCGCGTCGAGCTCGACCGCCACCCCCCAGTCGAGCACCACGACCTCCCCGAAGTCGCCGACCATGACGTTTTCCGGCTTTATATCCCGGTGGATGACTCGCTGGGAGTGGGCGAACTCGATCGCCTGGCACACGTCCATGAAGACGGGCAGGTGGGTCTCGAGGCGTTCGTCCAACGGTCGGTCGGCGTCCGCCAGCAGCCGGTCGCTCCAAGGTGACCCGCGGATGTGCTTCATCACGACCACGGGCCCGCGGAGATCATCATTGCCCAGGGTGTGGACGGGGACGATGTTCGGGTGCTGAAGTCGGCCGGTAAGCATCGCCTCTCGAAGCAGGCTTTGCCGCCGGGTGCTTTTGAGGTCCTGCTCGCGCAGGCGCTTTACCGCCACCTCTCGGTCCAGCGCGGTCTGGGTCGCTCGGTCGACGACCCCCATGCCACCCTCCCCGAGAGGGCCCAGGATCGCCAGATCCGCAAGGCGACCCGGGGACGTCTCGCCGCGCTCCTCCAGACGCATCGCGGGCACATGAGACCAGCACCCGCTCTCGCCCGCGGCTGCCGAGTCGGCGGCTACCGTCCCCGCCGACTCGCTCGCCTGCGTGGGCCGTCTGATGGTCGCCGAGGGGGAGGCGTCGGGGGCCAGCGTCTGTCGCCGCAGAAGCTCAGCGAGCCGGTCGCTGCCGTTCAGCTCTGTCCGCCCAGGAGCGGTCCCAGTATCTCTTCCATGTTCGGCACCAGCATGATCTCTATGCGACGGTTCTGCTTGCGACCGGCTGCGGTCTCGTTGTCACCTACGGGCTGAAACTCGCCGTAGCCCGCGAACGACATCCGCGTCTTCTCCATACCGGCCCGAATCATGAAACGGGTGACCTCGAAGGCGCGACTCGACGACAGCCCCCAGTTGTACTTGGCGGGCCCCTCCGAGTCGGTGTGCCCGGCCACCTGCCAGGTCTTCTTGTTGTCTTTGGAGAGGATGGTCGCGACCTCTCGGAGCGTCTCTCCACCGCCGGTCTTGAGCCTCGAGCTGCCCGGGTCAAACAGGATCGCGTCGGCCAGCTGGACGACGAACTGGCCGCGCACGATGGCGATCTTGAGTTTGCCGGCGCGCTCCAAATCGGCGAGTTAGTTCCGGAGCTTGTCGAAGATGGCGCGCTGCCGGGCGGCGATCCGCTCCAGCTCCCCGACCCGGTCCAGCGCCCGCCGCAGCCCTGCGTCAAGCTTCTCACCCTTGTTGCGCATGGCCGCCAGCTCGCGCTGGCAGGTGTCGCGGGCTCCGTGGCAGACGCGAAGCTCCGCTTGGCTGGCCTCGAACTCCTTGCGCGCTCCGTCCCGGGCGGCTTGCATCGCCGCGAGCTTGCTCTTCAACGCGTTGATGTCGCGGTTGTATTGCTCCTCAGGGATGCCACAGCCGCCGACCATCGACATCGCCATCAAGGCCACAACGCTACTCTTGAGGTACGCGGATTTCACCATGGGCCGACGTTAGCCAAGCTCTGCCAGACGCGCAAGGGCGCTGATGGGCCCGCACACGTCCCCCTGGCCGCGTTCGGGGCCCGGCGCCCTGTGCGGGCTCGGTGAGGGCGGGTCCGTGTGCCCATCGCCGCAGCAGCGTCAGGCTCAGGGCCCGCTGTCGATTGCCTCTACGAGCCGTGTTTGGCGGTGAAGGATTCGGGGTCCGTGGCCGCGCCGACCGCGTCGTCCAGGGTGACGATCCCTTCCGAGACGAGCTTGCCCAGCTCCACGTCGAGCGAGCGCATTCCGTCACTCTGGCCCGCCTGAATCAGCGCCGAGACCATCCCTATCCGCCCCTCGCGCAGGGCCGATCTCACAGGGCCGGTGCCGACGAGAATCTCGAACGCCGTCGCGCGTCCCGTGCCGTCAGCCTTGGGGATCAGGTGCTGCGCCGCGAGCACGGTGATGCCGTCAGACAGCGCTGACAGGAGCGCCGGGACATCTTCCTCTGGGACCGATGTCGCGATGATCTCGAGCGCTGCCACCACGTGGGCCGCGTCCATGGTGGCGATGACCTGGGCCCCTTCGAGGGTCAAGTCCATGGCTTTTTTCAGCGCCTCGCCGTCATTGAGGTTACCGACGAAGACCACGTCGACATCTTCTGCCGTCGCTGCGTCGATCGCTGCGCCCAGGGTGGGGGCATGGATCCCCACCTCCTTCATCGTCACATGGGCGGACCGCCCGACGATCGGCACCTCCACCGGTGAGTCGATGACCATCACGTGGACCGCCATATCGTCGGCGATGGCCTGCAGCAGGCAGGTGGCGGTCGTGCTCTTGCCGGAGCCACGTGGTCCGACGATGAGCGTCATCCCGCGCCCTCGCGCTGCCGCTGCGGTGAGGGCGTCGGGTAGCCCCAGCTGCTCGGGCTCGACCGAGGCGAGCCGACGCCGGAACACCGCCCGGCTTCCCCCAGAGCAGGCTGCGTAGTGGG
This sequence comes from Myxococcales bacterium, assembly GCA_014239625.1. Taxonomy (GTDB): domain Bacteria; phylum Myxococcota_A; class UBA9042; order PHBI01; family JAAZYN01; genus JAAZYN01. The sequence goes on from JAAZYN010000371.1 coordinate 3,194, forward strand.
CGCGAAAGTGGCTGTCTGCGCGGTGCGAGTACGTGAACAGTAGATCGCCGGTCTTGTCGAAGGCGTCGCGTTGACCGACGTCGATGAGCTCGAAGAGCCACGCGTCGACGGTGCCCACGTCCAGCGTCATCTCATCGAGCGCGACGATCTCCGAGCCCACCCGCGCCATAGGTGCGCTGCCCACGGCCACGTGGAGATCGGTCCCGCCGCGAGTGATCAGCTGGTCGAGCCATGTGTCGAGTGCTGGCATGCTCCGGTTACCTCTTCTTCTTCTTCTTCTTCTTCTTGAAGAGGCTCCCGAGCTGTCCTCTGAGGGATCCGGAGTCGCGCGGGTCGTCGCCGCTCGACGGGGTCGCCCCCGCCCCAGATCCGCCGCTCCGCTCTGCGGGCGCCTTTGTGCCGCCGGTGATGAACGGCGCCGCCGTGTCCGCGTCGACGCTTCCGCTCTGGAGCAGCGACGCCACGCCCTCGGCGAAGGTCTGCATGCCAAGCGCGCGGCTTTGTTGCATGAGTCCAGGGAGCTGCTGCATCTTGGCTTCCGCGATCATGCGCGACAGGGTCACGCTGCCGAGGATGACCTCGCACGCCGGCACTCGCCCCTTGCCATCCGCGCTGCGCAGCAGTCGTTGAAAGAGGATGGCGCGGATGCTCTTGGCGAGCAGGGACCGTGCCGCGGGTTGCCGATCCGGAGCGACCCGCGCCAGCAGCGTGTCGACGGCCCTCATACCCGAGGGGGCGGTCATCGTGGCAAGGACCAGCCGACCCGAGGCAGCCGCCGCCAGCGCCGACTCGATGGTCGCGCTGGTCCGTAGCTCGTCGATAGTGACCACATCCGCGTCGAGTGACCGCGCCGAGGCCACGCCCTGGACCCACCCCACGCAGTGGGCGCCGATCTGACGCTGTGTCACCAGGCTCAAGTGATTGGAGTGGATGATCTCGACCCTCTCGGAGAGGGCCAGGACGTGCGCTCGGCGGGTGGTGTTGATCGCGTGGAGCATGGCCGACAGGGTGGTCGACTTCCCGTGGCCCCCAGGAGAGGTGACGAGGACGAGCCCCGAACGGGCGTTGACGCTCTCGGCGATCTTCGCGGGCAGGCCGAGTTGCTCGTAGGGTGTGACCTCGGAGTTGATGAGCCGGACCGACGCTTGCATCCCTCCTTCGGCGAGCGATGCGCTCACCCGGATGCGTCCGGCGGTCTCCAGTGACACTACCAGGACCACGCGCCCGTCGCGGTCGAGGCTCTCCGAGTGGGTCGTGCTCATCAGCGTGTCAAGGATCTGCTCGACGGCGCCCGCCGGAAGGTTTTCGCCGTGAGCCTCCAGCAGCCCATCGCGCCGGAACACGAGGGGGCGGTCGGGTGCCATGATCAGATCGCTGGCGCCGAGCTGCCGAGCGTACGCGACGCTGCTGACGAGATGGGGGTGTGGGCGCTGGTGTGGCGATGACTGGCGTTCGCGTCTGGCGCCAGAGTGGGTGACTCTGCGCTTGCGCGCTTTGGCATCTGCGTGGCCGCCAGGGATTGGCGGTCGCCTCGTGGAAGGGTCGGCCTGCGGCGGTCCGGGTCCGCCTGTGCGAGGCGCCGCCGGCGTGGGCTCGGGGGCAGGCGGGTGGACCCGGGCGGGGGGGGTCACGCCTGGTTGCGGACCGGTGTGCCGCGGCGGCCTCGGCGCGGT
>JAAZYN010000372.1 GCA_014239625.1 Myxococcales bacterium
AGCGCCTGCCCATCCGAAGGTTGCAGCCGAAGTCTGGTGAGAAATGCGGGTTAGTCGAGGCAATGGGCGCCCAGGGCATGTCGAAGAGCGAAGTGTCGCGCATGGCCACTGCCCTCGACACCCAAGTGGGACAGTTCCGCCAGCGCCCGTTGACGGGCCCCTACCCGTACGTCTGGCTCGACGCCCTGTACGTCAAAGTGCGCGAGGGGGTCCACGTCGTCAGCAAGGCTGTGCTCATTGCCCACGCCGTCAACGGTGACGGCTTCCGCGAGGTGCTCGGTGTCGACGTGGCTGCCGGCGAGATGGAGGACGCGTGGCGTCAGTTCCTGGCGGCCCCTCTCGAGTTGACAGCGTGGTTTCGCTAAGCCCGGCTCGCCGGGTGGGCCGGCCTGCGTCTTGGACCGAGGTGGGCTGGCCGACCACCGAGGAGCGCCTGCTTTTGGCAGGGCTGCGGGACGCCGACGCCAGCGGGAACGTGGGGCACTTCGACAGCTGCGGCGATGTTGAGGCAAGACCATGAGGTCTGGTCGTATTCGGCGGCTCAGGGCGTATCCGGATGCTGGGCACGCCGCGCTTGGGCTGAATCATTGTCGTTCTGCCTTGAACAGGTTCCCCTCCGACGGCGGTCCCGCCGCCACCAAGAAGACCCCGGTCCGATTCCGCCATGCCGATTTCTCCGCGTCAGGACGAATGTAAGAGGATGTAAGCGGAACCTTCGCAGCCGGTGTCTATAGTGCGCGCTCGAACCCGGGGAGGGGACATGACACGCAGCTCTTGGATCGCCGCCACAGCGGCCATTGTTTTGACCAGCCTCGCCGCGCCCGATGCCGCGGCCGGCCAGCGGTTTCCGAGTGGGTTGGACCTGGCCGTCGCGCAGGAGCGGCTGGTGGTGGTCGACGTCGCCAAGGGCAGCGCGGCCGACTCGGCGGGGTTCAAGCCGGGCGACGTGTTGGTGACGATACGCGGGGGCGAGTCCGCGTGGCGCTGGTTCGGGATGTTTCGGGGGGCGATATACAACGGCAAGTCCAGCGAACGCGTGAAAGTGTCGCGCGGCGGTAAGTTGTTGTCGCTGTCGGTGCGCCGCGGCGAGAGCCGCAACTGGAACCCGAAGGCGTCGCTGAAGGAGGCGCTCAAGGTGTCGGCGAAGGGCTACCACTATGTCGGCATCGGGATTCAGATGGGCCCCTGGACTGGCGACGGGCGGCTCATCGAGCGCGTCGTGAAGGGCAGTCCGGCCGATGACGAGGGGCTAAAGCCGGGCATGAAGGTCGTCTCCATCGACCGCAGCAGCACCTGGCTGCGCAACTCGGGCGCGCGGCTGATTCGGTCACTGGCGGACGGCAAGACCGCCCGCGTAGGGCTGGCGGTTCAGCTCAAGGTGGTCAAAGCCGACGGGCGCGTCGCGCGGTTCTCGGTCACGCGCGAGATCGTGTTCGACCGCTTTGTGCCCGCGCCGTGCAAATTCCGCGCTGCACGCCTGGAGCACTTTGTGCCTGACGACTGTGCCAAGGCGAGTGTGCGACAGTGCGCTCAGCACCTCGACCGCCTCGCCGCCATGGTCGCCGGGATTCGCGACTCTTGCGCCGCCGACCCGCTGGCGAAGCCGGCCTTGGCCAAATACGACGGCGCCCGCAGCATACTCGACGCCCGCCTGCGGCTGCCCAAACATGGCAAATTCGTCGAATACGTCAAGCAGGCCCTCAAGCGGGCTGGCGAATCTCAGTTCAAGACGCTCGCCAAGCGCTTCGACGCGACCTACCCCCAAGTGGCGCTCGACCTCAAATCCGCCGCCGCGTCGCGCGACAGTTACTTCGCCGCGACGCTGACCACGCGCTTCGGACGGTTGAAAGACCAGATCACGGCCCGCCGCAAGTGGGCGTCAGTACGAGACGGCCTGTTGCTGCGCAGCGTCTCGTTTCGTCAGGGCGCCACCCCCGACGCCAGCTTTCATCCAGGCAAGGCCGCTGACGCGTGGCTCAAGGCTAGCCGGGACATGGTCGTCGTGGTGACGGACCCGTCGATGCTCCGCTTCGCCCCCGCTGGTCCCGGCTACCGTGGACGCGCCGAGGTCGCACCCGCGGCCGGCACGCCGCTGCTCCTTTGGGGCGCCGTCGCACGGAGGCGGCGCTTCGGCTCGGTGGACCCGGCGTTTCCGACACGGAACATGCTGGTCGTGCTGACCGTCGACGGGACGCGCTACGAGCTGCCCATCGCGGGGGTGAAGAATCAGCGGCGCGTGGTCGGCTATCGCGGCCTCCAGGCCGGTGAGAAGCTCGTCGCGAAGCGCCCGGCGGTGCCAGCGCTCAGCCGCCGCGACCTGGTCGGCCTCGGCAGGCTGGGCGTCATCTCGCCGAAGCTGGCCGACAAGCAGGCCAAGCTCGATCGTAAGGCCAAGGCCTGCGAGGACCGTCGGTGGGACGGCTTCGTCGACAAAAAGGACCGCATCTCGCGCCAACGCATGCGCTGGCACACAAAGCGGGCGCGCATCGACAAGCTCGAGGACGCCACCCAGGCTGCTATCGACAGGCACTGCTACGGAGCCGCCAGCCGGTCCATTCTGAGCAAGGCCAACAAGGTCTATCGGGCCAAGCGGGCGAAGGCCTTCAAAAAAGTGAAGAAGCGTGTCGCGGCCCTGCGTTGAGGAGCGAGGCTGACAACCATTCGTTGCTTCAGAGCTTCGCGGCCTGGGCCTCGAACCACTTCTTGGTGTCTTTCCAGTCCGGGTACACCGTCTTCACCGACGCGCCTCGTTTGAAGCGCTTGGGGCACTTCATCTTCGGCTTGAACACCTTTTTGGCCACGCGCTTACCCGTGAAGCGGTCGTACAGCACCACGGTCTGGCTGTAGCCCTTGACCTTCAGCTTCATCACGGCGCCGGTCTTACTGTTGGAGTACTTCCCGCAGCTCTTGGTGCGCCCCTTCTCGCGCCTGCTTTTGGCAGGGCTGCTGGAGGCGTCCGTCTGAAAGATGGTAGCATCGCGACATCGCGTCCGATGGCGGCGCATCGATACTTCCGCAACTTGCTTTATTTTTCCTATACGCTTCGACGAGGGCGACTTCCGCAACAACGACGCGGCGTTCCGCGACCCCGACATGCTGGCGCGTCTGATCGCCAACCGAGACGCGCTGATCGACCGCTTCGGCGACCGCACCGACCAGCCGGTCCTCGGCGCCCTGCTGGCCGCCATCACCGTGGACGCGCCCAACAGCTGTGTCCTGCTGGGCCAGCGCAACGCTGGCCAGGCCGCAGCAGCCGAGGCGGCCGCCGGGCTTCAGCTCAGCGACGAGGAGGCCGCCTGGGTTCGCGGTCTGTACGTGGATTCGTGAGCACGCCTGTCGAGCATCTGGCCGAGAACCTTCGGCTGATCCGCACCAAGACGGGGCTGACCCAGTCCAATCTGGCCGAGATGTGTGGCGTGCCGCGTTCGACCATCGCCAACATCGAGACGGGGGCCTCGAACCCGACGCTGAGCGTCCTGACCAAGCTGTCGGGCGCCCTCCGTGTGGGCCTCGAGGAGCTGCTGAGCGCACCGCGGACAGGGCTCCAGCACTTCAAGGCCGCCGACATCGAGACGATCAAACGCGGCAAGGGGCGCATCAAGAAGCTCCTGCCGCACCCCATCCCGGGCATGGAGATCGACCGCATCGAGCTCCCACCGGGCGCCAGAATCGTGGGCGTCCCGCACCGCTCTGGGACGCAGGAGTACCTGTGTTGCGAGGTCGGGCAGTTCGTGCTCTGGACCGGCGGCGACCGCGTCATCGTCGAGGCCGGCGACGTGGTGGCCTTCCCCGGCGACCAGAAGCACTCCTACATCAACGAAGGCGACGCCAGCGCGGTCGCCTTCAGCGTCGTCACCTTCGCGCCGCCCGCGTTCCGCTGACCGTCAGCGCTTGCAGGCGCAGAGCAGGCGGCAGCTCGAGGTCTTCCAATTGGGGTTCGGTGTCTTGCCGTTGGCGCCCCAGTTGGTGTTGTTGTCGGTGGAGGAGCACTCGATGGCCTCCCAGTTCTTGCCGCTCTTCTTTCGCGGGGTGAAGTGGCGCCCCACGCGGTTGCCCGTGTGTTTGGCGGCGTACTTCTGGAACCCTCCGCGGCTGCTGCAGACGGTCGCGCAGCTCTGATTTTTGTAGCCGATGTACCAGCAGGCGTTGTTCCATCTCCAGCCGCCGCAGGGCTTCCCGCTGCGCTTCCAGGTGACCACGTGGCCCGAGGGCCATCGGTATTTCATGGCGAGGTTCGATCCGGAGAAGTAGACGCGCCGCTTTTCCTTCGTTCCCCGAGTGCGGCCGCACTTCGTCGAGGTCCACTCGAAGGTGTAGACGTCGGGGCTCTTGTACAGGGTGTAGCGGAACGGTAAGCGGCAGCCGGAGGCGAACTGCCACGTCCCCGTCCCGCCCGCGTAGAACTCGTGGTACTCGTTGCCGCTGGTCCACTTCCCCAGGAAGCTCACGCTCCGGGAAGCTCCCGACAGGCTCGAGCGGCCGGCGTGGGTGCTGCTATAGGACAGCTTGCCTCCGCTGAAGTGCCACTTGTACCACTGGACTCCGCCACTGCCGCACTTGACCTTCTTGGTCACGGTGACCTGGTGGTAGACCTTCGAGCGGGTCGTGTCGTGGGCCCACTTGAAGTCGTAGCACCACTTGCTGCCCTCCCAGTAGGTCCCCCACCCGTTGGCGCGGAACTCCTTCTTGCCGGTTCCGCCGAGCCGATGCTTGCCGATGAGGCTACCGGTCTTCCGCTTCGCCTTTGACAGGCTGGAGGTCCCCGCTGTCGCGCTGACGACGTGCATCTGCCCGCCGGGCTTGATGGTGAAGCTGTACCACTGGTTGCCCGTGCCGCACTTGACGGTGCCCAGGCCGACCTGA
>JAAZYN010000373.1 GCA_014239625.1 Myxococcales bacterium
ACCCGGCAGCACTACGCCTCCTTGGTTTCGCTCGAAGTTCCATGAATGATCCGGGCTAACCGCGGCGGACAGCGCGGTTCCGGTGGCGGCGACAGGGCCGAACGCCTTGCCGCGCAGCCCAACGGCGGCCGCGCGGGGGCTCACGGGCGGTGAAGGCCAGCAGCCGGCGTCGGCTCAGGAGGCGGGAGCGCCGCTGGCTTGCTTGTCCATGTTCCGCTGTTGGATCTGCTGCAGCAGCGGCATCAACAGGTTGAAGTCCAGTCCGGCCTTCATCGCCCGCGGCGTGAACATGAAGTCCACGAGATAGAAGTCGCTGAAGACGTTTAGATCGGGAGCCGCGATCTTGGCATACCGGTCGAAGAACAGCAGCTGTTTGAGGATGAGGAGAAACTCGCTCGGCAGCTTGATGCCCCACTTGTACGCGATCGCGGTGACCTCGGGGAGGATCTCCTCGTACTTGATATCGCTTATCTTCTTCTCTACCAGCGGGGCGTAGGTGCGCTGCAGGTCTCCGACGAATTTTTCGCGATCGATCTTCGCGGTGTCCACCGACCCGATCTCCACCATGATGTCGGCGAGCGCCTCGTAGTCCTGCGCGGAGAACGCCAGCACATATTGCATCACCTGCTGTCGTTGAGAGTCATCGAATCGACCGATGATCCCGAAGTCGAGAAACCCCACCGCCGGCGTCCCGTCGGGGCCCGCTTCGGGCATCAGCATCAGATTGCCGGCGTGGGCGTCGCCGTGGAAGAAGCCATGGAGAGCCACCGTCAACAGCCAAGCCTTGAGGCCCTTCCTCAGATACTCCGAGGCGTCCATCCCGCTAGCCGCGATGCCCTCCGCGTCGTCCGCCTTGAGCCCGTCGAAGCGACTCATCACCAACACTGTCGGGGTCACCAAATGGTCGACCGGGGTGGGCGCGATGACATCGTCAACGTCGTGCTCGCGCATGATGGCGTTGAACTCGCGCAGATTGGCCGCCTCCCGCTGAAAGTCGATCTCCTCGTGGATGGTGCGGTTGAAGTCATCGATCACGCCGCTCATGTTGGCCAGCCGCGCTCCCTTGAAGAGGAGCTCACACAACCAGGCGCCGCGGCGCATCCACCAGACGTCGGCCTCCACCATCGCCTGGATTCCCGGCCGCTGGCACTTGACCACGACCCGGCTACCGTCACTGAGCGTCGCCCCGTGGACCTGGGCGACTGAAGCCGAGCCCAGCGGCTCATCCTCGAAGGTCGCGAACAAAGCGTCGAAGGGCTTGCCCAGCTCGTGATGGATCAGCGCCTTGACCTGACCCAGGTCGAACGGCGGGACCCGGTCGAGGCACTTCTGGAACTCGTCGCTGTATCGCTTCGGAAACAAGCCGGGGCTCGAGGCGACGACCTGGCCGAGTTTGATGAAGGTCGGCCCGAGTATCTCGAACATCCGCCTGACCAGGCGCTCGTTTCTGAGCGGACGGTAGGTCTTACCGCGCAGCTTGTGCCACACCCGGCGCAGCCCGATTCGGGCGAACAACCAGACGAAGAACATCCACCAAAGCAGCACCGTGATGAGCAGCGCGCGGCCCATGATGCGCAGAACGAGCATCTTTACCCCGCCGCCGCTCTGGCCGCGTAGAGCGCGTCGATCTCAGCCTCCGAAACGCCCAACTCCGCCAGCACCTGTCGGGTGTCCTCGCCAAGCTCCGGAGCGCGCCGCGGGGCGGCCGCGTCGCGGGGGCGCATGGGTGTTCGGATGCGCTTCATGCCTCTGTCATCAGCGATCACGTTGTGACGCGCCCGGTGCACCGGGTGGTCGAAGAGCTCCTCGGGCCTCAGGACAGGCTCGACGCAGGCCTCCACAGGCTCGAAGACGACCTCCCACTCGGCGCGCGTCTTGGTCGCGAAGAGGTCGGCGAGCATCGCGCTGGTCTCCTGGGTCTTGTCGATGGGGCCCAGATGGCGCGCCATCAGATCGGGCCGTTCCACCGCCTTGCAGAAGGCCGCCCAGAATTTCGGTTCCAGCGCCCCGACGGCCATATAGCCACCGTCCTTGGTCTCGTAGACGCCGTAGCAGGACTGTCCACCGGTCAACATGGCCTCACCGCGAGGTGGGTGCTCGCCGGTGACCAGGAAGTCGGCCAACTCCATCTGCAAAAAGCCCAGACTTCCGTCGGTCATGGACGCGTCGATCATCGCCCCTTCCCCGGTGACGTGCCGTGCGTGCAGGGCGGACAGGATTCCAATGAGGGGCCACAGCGCCCCCGCTCCGATGTCGGCAAGTTGAGCCGCCGGAAGCTGGGGCGGCCCATGCGCCGGGCCAGCCAATCCCATCACCCCACCGATCGCCACGTAGTTCAGGTCGTGACCCGCGCGCCGCGCGTAGGGGCCGTCTTGGCCGTAGCCACTGATCGCACAGAAGATCAGACCTCTGTTGTCGCCGCGGAGGGCTTCGTAGCCCAGGCCCAGCCGATCCATCACCCCCGGTCGAAAGGACTCGACCACGACGTCGGCGGTAGCGATCAGCGTTCGTGCGACCGCGACCCCCTCGGGGTTCTTGAGGTCCAACGCCACCGATCGCTTCTGGGTGTTGAGCGCGCCAAAACGGGCGCCGTAACGGCTTCCCGGGATCATCGGCGGGAACATGCGCAGGTAGTCGCCCCCCTGCGGCGCCTCGACCTTGATCACGTCGGCGCCCATGTCGGCGAGCACCAACGTGGCGTACGGGCCCGGCAGCAGCCGACTGAAATCGATGACTCTCAGGCCGTCGAGCGGGAGCTTCGTCACGGGGCCTCACTCGCGTGTCGTTGGGCTTACGCGCAGAAGGCGAGCTCGTTGGCTCGCCTTCTCGCTTCGGTCGCGCAGACGCGCGCCCTGCTCTAGCCGTTCTCGAGGACGGTCTGGAGCTTCATCGCCAGACCCATGTCGCTGTCATCGCTCAGGGTGATCTGCCCCATCATGAACGCCTGCATACCGTCCATGGTGCCCTCGTAGATCTGCACGAACACCTCAGCGTCCATGGTCAGCTCGCAGTCGGCGCTGTCGGTGCTCTCGGAGACGCCGACGTCGTCTTTGCAGTTGACGATCCAGCTGCCACCGCCTTCGCCGTTGAGGACGAACTTGAACGTGCCGTCGACCTCGTCCTTCATGTTGGCTGCATCGCCCGTGATGCGCGTGTTGATCTCACCGAAAATATCAGAGGGGGATCCCATTCGCCTGTACTCCTTGCAAATTGCCCGATCCGGGAGCGGACGAGCTAGCACGCACCGGTGAGCGTCGTCAACGCCAGTGTCCAGAGTGGAAACGACGTCGTCGCGCTCTTGGCGTGTTTCGCCCGTGCCGGGGTTGCTCGGTCTCGAGTCGCCCCCGGCACGGACTGCCGGCCCGCCAGCGCTGCCGATCTACCGGCTCAAGCCCAGCGACGGTCACTCATGCGGGTGGGTTGTCGGCGTTCGATGCCGCGAGCTTGTAGGGGTCGACATGCGCCATCTCGTCGTCGGTCGTGGCCGGCTGTTGGCCCCCCACGGGCAGATCCTGATCGAGCGCCTCGCGATAGCCACGGATGAACTCCGCCGCGACCGTCGGCGCCTCTACCGGTTGGACCTCTGACATCGCCCGGATCAGCGCGCTACCGACGACGACGCCGTCGGCGAACTGACCGATCTCAAAGGCCCGGTGCGGCGATCGGATCCCAAACCCGACGGCGGTGGGCAGCCCCGTAGCCTCTCGGACACGAGCCGCGCCGGCGCGGACATCGGTGAGATCGGTCACCGCGCCACCCGTCACGCCCAGCATCGATACGTAGTAGGCGAAGCCGCTGCAATGTTGCCCGATAGCCGCGACCCTCTGCTCGTCGGAGGTCGGGGTGAACAAGCCGATGAAGTCGAGCCCGGCTGCCTTGGTATGAGCCGTGAGCTCACCCGCCTCCTCCGGGGGCAGGTCGACCACCAGGAATGCGTCGACGCCCGCCTCCGAAGCGTCCCTGGCGGCCTCCTCCAGACCATAGGCGAACAACGGGTTCATGTAGCCAAAGAGCACGATCGGGGTGCTATGCCGACTCCGAAAGTCACGCACGATGTCGATCACTCTCGACAGCGTCGTGCCATCCTTCAAGGCCCGCTCCATGGCCTCACAGATCGCCGGGCCGTCGGCCATCGGATCGGAGAATGGGACCCCCAGCTCGATCACGTCCGCTCCGGCGGTCGCGAGCTCATCCAGGATGTAACGCGTCGCGAACAAGCTCGGATCGCCGGCGGTGACGTAAGGGATCAGAGCGGTCCTTTGGGACCGCGCGAGACGCTCGAAGGTAGCTGCTATGCGAGATGCCATGACGCCAAACCTACGAGGTTACCGCGATCGCGTCGATCTCCACGCGAACATCTCTAGGAAGTCGCGACACCTCCACGGTCGCCCTGGCGGGCCGATGGCCCCCCAGCGCCTCCGCATAGAGCGCATTGACCACCTTAAAATCATTCATGTCTGCGAGGAAGATCGTGCACTTCACGATGTCGTCGACGGCGTGCCCGGCAGCCTCCACGACGGCGATCAGGTTGCTCATCACGCGCCGAGTCTGCGCCGCGACATCGCCAGCACCCACCAGCTCGCCGGACGCCGGGTCCAACGCGATCTGGCCGCTGAAAAACGTCGTCGAACCGGCCCTAAGCGCCTGTGAATATGGGCCGATAGCCGCCGGGGCGTGGTCTGTTGCGATGATCGTGTGAGCCATGCGAACGCCTGAATGCAGTGAAGACGAGACTTCTTTTTTGCCAACATCGAGCACTGGCCATAACCTTCGCAGTGTCGGACGCCGAGCCGGCAACACGTTGGAATGGATAGACTTTTCTAGAACGGAGAAGACCGAGTGCGACCGAGT
>JAAZYN010000374.1 GCA_014239625.1 Myxococcales bacterium
AGTGTACGACGGCCGGCCTGTCGCCATGGCGGGCACGGTTACCGGCGTCGCCGCCAACGGCACGGCGCGCGTGCGCTGGGTCACAAACGCACAGGGCGTCGGCCCGGCGCCAACATATTCCGATGAGGCGCGATTGTTCAAAAACGCTGGACCAGACTATAGTCGAGGGACTCACGAGTACGGAAAGGAGCGCCAGATGAGCACCACGATCACCATGTGGTTGGGTATCGCTTTCGTCTTCTTGGGGATCGCCGCCGTGATCCTTCAGGCATGGCTCTGGAGCTTCCCGATGGTCCCGGATCCCGGTGGCCCAGATCCCCACGGGAAGTCGTCGGCGCCGAAGCTGTGGACGATGGCTCATCGAGTCTGCGGGATGCTCTATGCGATCATCTACGTCGTCTTGATGATCGAGATGGTGCCGCGTCTGTGGGCGTATCAGGTGGAGCTTCCTGCGCGCACCGTGGTCCACGCCTCCATGGGTATCACCATCGGCGTCCTGCTCTTCACCAAGGTCGCGATTATTCGGTGGTTCCAGCATTTCGGACAGGCGCTGCCGTCCATCGGGCTGACCCTGCTCATCTGCACGCTGATCCTTGGGACGCTGTCGATCCCCTACGCGCTGCAGGCGCATGACTTCGGTGACGCGCTCAGTGAGAAGAACCTGGCCCGCGTCGATCGCGTGCTCAAAAAGGTGCAGTGGGAAGAGGACGACGTCGATGTGGCCGCGTTGGTGACCGAGGACTCCATGACATATGGCCGCAAAGTGCTGACCGGCAAGTGTGTCATCTGTCACGACATGCGCACCATCTTGAAGAAGCCCCGCAACGCCAACAGCTGGTACAAGGTGACCAAACGGATGCAGGCCAAGCCGTCCATCGGCAGGCGCCGCATCACGGAGCGGGATGTCGGCCCGGTGACCGCGTACCTGGTCGCGATCACGCCAGAGCTGCAGTCATCCAAGAAGCGAAAGAAGAAGCAGGCGAAGAAGAAGGCTGCGAAGCTGGCCGAGATGAGCAAGGCCATCTCGACCTTCGTCGAAGGTGATGGGGGTCGCGGCGCCGGAGCCGGCGCGGAGCCCGCGAAAGCCGCGAAGCCCAGCCCCGCGGCCGACACGCCCGCCCCGGGGGACACCGCGGCGGCTGCGAAGAAGCCCGCCTCTGGGGACACCGCGGCGGCTGCGAAGAAGCCCGCCCCGGGTGACACCGCGGCGGCTGGGAAGAAGCCCGCCGCGCCGGCGTTCGATATGGCCAAGGCCAAGGCGGTCTACGAGACCAAGTGCGCGGACTGCCACGAGCTCAGTGACGTGGATCAGGTGGCGCCCAAAGACCGGGACGGTTGGCGCGCGGTGGTGCAGTCCATGATCGACGAAAACGACGCCGAGTTCACCGGCGCGGAGGTCGTGCTCATCGTCGAGTACCTGAGCCGGACCAAGGGGGAGTAACGGTTGTCGGGCTCGGCTGCCTTCTACGACCTCGACCGCACCCTCGTGGAGTTCAACAGCGGCTGGCTCTACGCGAAGTACGAGCGTGAGCACCGACGCATCGGGCGCATGACCATGGCGAAAGCAGCCTTCGCGCTGCTCCGTTACCACCTGTCGCTGATCGATATGGAGCGCGCCTACCGCAAGCTGTTGGGACGGTACCGGGGGCTCGACGAGTCCGTGGTCCGACAACGGACCGAGGAGTGGTTCGCGCGCGACGTCGCCGGGGCGCTCCTTCCCGGGGCGAAGAAGGCGCTGGAGCTTCACAGGTCGAGCGGACGTCCCAACGTGATGCTCACCAACTCCTCCTGTTACGTGGCGCAGGTGGCCACCGCGTCGTGGGGCCTCGACGATTGGATGGCCAACATCTTCGAGTTGGACGCGAGCGGCGCGCTGACCGGCCTGTTCGAGTTGCCGCTGTGCCATGGTGAGGGCAAGGTCATCCGAGCGAAACGGTGGGCCGCCGACAACGGCGTCGACCTCCGCAAGTCATGGTTCTATAGCGACTCGTACTCGGACGTGCCGATGCTGGCCGCCGTGGGTGAGCCTCGGGTCGTCAACCCAGACCCGCGCCTGGCCGTTCACGCGCGCCGCCGAGGGTGGCCCGTGTTGGACTGGAGGTAGCGCCGGGGCCGGCGCCGAGCCGCCCCTGTTCGCGCGGCTCCGAGCGCGACCAGGGAGGCGTCGAGGTGACGCGCGCCGGGTGGCTCCGAGCCGGGCGAGGTCGTGCTCGACGACCGTCGCGCCAGCTGCAGCGAGGACGCGCCCTCCCAGATCTACCTACAAGGACGCACGGCTGGCGCAAACTCCCTCTCCCCATATCGCGCGCTGAGAGCGCGACGCCTCCGCCGACACGCGGGCAAACTTACCAGGCGAGCCGGCCGATGCGCGACCGTAGTTGCCATCCGCCGGTCCGGGGCGCCAGTTCCGCGGCTTGAGGGTCGGCCTTCCAGAGTGTCTTCGGGCTCGGGAAGGTCACGGCGATGGTACCGTTGGTGACCTTTTTCCCCTCGGCTTGGGGGATCGTTGGCGCCAGCTTCTTCGGGTCATCGGCAGAGTGCCCAAAGCCTGCGACGATCACCCACTTCTGAAGCGCCTCGCCGCCGGTTGCGGTGAGCATCGACGATGGGGCAATGAACGCGCCGCGCCCGAGGCAGCGTCGGAAGTGGTTGGTATCCTTGTTGTCCTCCCGCTCATCGCCTTGTCGATCTTGTGTCGCTTGGTCCGACGCTTCGGCTTGAGGGTCGCTACCCAGGGGCCTACCGCGGCGCTGGTGACGCTGGGCCTCGGCTTGGCATCGGCCTTCGGCTTGGCCGGTTGTTTGCCTCCGCTCCGGCGGGTTTGTTCGCCTGCCGCTTCGGCGGGCTTGTCAGTCTCGGCCTTGGCGATCGTCTTGGTTTCAGCCGCGGGTTTGGCCTCCGCCGGCTCGGTCGGCTTCTCGGTACACGAAGGGGCAACGGCCATCACCAGGGCGACCAACACCACGGGGGCGAGGTCGAGCATCGCACAAATCTACCCCTTTGCCGCTCGGTCAGGAACCGGGCCGACTACCCCCGAGGCTCCTGTGTGGGAGATCGGCGTCATCAGTGACGACCCGCCGCAGCGGGCCCCTGCTCCCGCGTCAGGCCGTCATTCAGGCGTGGCGCTTCGGCCCGCCCGCGCCTCCAGCAGCGCCCAGGCCGCGAGCCCGATGGTGGCGCCGATAGCCGCCGTGGTCAGCATCACCGCGTCCCCATAGGCGTCCGCCAAGGCCCCCAGGAGTGGGGTAAAGAGCAGGGTAGCGGCCTCCCACAAGGCCGTGAAGAGCGACAGCGCGGCGCCCGAGAACGCGTCAGGCGCGCGGGTGACGGTCTGGCTCGAGAGCACCGGGAAGCTGTAGCCGTGGCCCAGCCCCGCCAGGGTGCCCCCGATGAGGAAGGTCTGCCGATCCCAGGCGTTGGCGATGATGACGATGCCCAGGACATACAGGCCGAGGGCGGGCGCGACCAGGTTGTGGGTGCCCACCCGGTCCGGCAGGCGCGCGCCTACGATTCGAATGGTCGCGGCCCCAGCCGCGTAGCACAGCCAGATCGCGGCGGGGTTTTCGATCGCCCGCTTGGCCCCGGCCACCGTCGCGAATGCGAACATGGTCGCGACCAGGGCCGCCAAGATGGTGGTAGCCAGCCAGGCGGGCCAGAGGCTTCGACAGAGCAACGCGCGGGCGGCCTGCCGCCAGGAGTAGCTGGAGGCGGTGTGGCGCGCGGGCCTTTCCTGGATAGGGATGATCACCAACGCGCTCATGGCCACGACGCAGCCGACGGCGGGGAAGAAGAACCGCAGGTCTGCGGCGTCGATCCCGAGGTCATTGACGAACGCGTTGACCGTCAGCGGGAGGAGCCCGGCGATCCCGAACAGGGCGAGCCCCTCGGTGCGTCTGCTCGCCGGGACGATGTCGGCGGCGAGGGCGAAATAGCCGGGGAACAGCGCCGCCATGGAGAGGCCATAGACCAGGCGGTCCGCGTAGATGAGCCACCCGAGGTCGGTGACCCAGTACAGCGCCAGCATCGCAGACACCAGCAGGGCGGTGCCCCAATACAGCGTCACCTTGCGGCCCAACACGTCCAGCGACCAGGCCGCCAGCGGTCGAAGAAGCAGCCCCGTGGTGGCGCTGAACGCGCTCACGGTGCCGATGGTCTGACGGTCCGCGCCGAGGTGGTCGAGGTACAGCGGTAGAAGGATGAGGGAGGCGTAACCCAGGGCGTTGAGGAAATGACTGAAGGTGAGGAGCCCGAATTCAGTCGTGAACAGCGGCTCTTGCGTGGCGCGACTCACCCAGGCAGGGCGCTTTTGACGATGAGGCTCGCGAGATCTCGCCGCGTCGCCTGCTCGATCCCTTGCAGCCCGGGGCTCGCGTTGACCTCCAAGACCGCGAACCCTCCGTCCGACTCGATCAGGTCGACGCCACACAGGGGCAGGTCGACCGCCGCCGCGGCTCGCTCCGCCAGCTCCACGCTGGCGTCGTGGAGAGGTGCGCCCTCGGTCCGGCCTCCCCGATGCACGTTCGAGCGGAAGTCACCGTCGGGGGCAAACCGCCAGCACGCCGCGGCGGCCCTCCCACCGATCACGAGCACCCTCAGGTCACGCGGCCGTGGCATCTCCACCCGGCGCTGTACCAACGCCAGATGCCCCATGGCGGTGAAGGTCATGAGCGTCGACAGGGCGCTCGGATGGTCCGACGCCGTCAGCACCGTCTTGCCCTGGGTTCCGTGGGGCAGCTTGATGACGATCGGGGCGCCTCCCACCGCGGCGATCGCGTCCGACGCGTGAACAGGCTCACGGACCGCCACCGTGGGTAGGGTCGGCAGTCCCGCTCGAGCCAACACCTGCTG
>JAAZYN010000375.1 GCA_014239625.1 Myxococcales bacterium
GCCGCGTCTTTCAGGCGCTCGGGCCGAGCTCACGCTCCACGGTCCCGAGCGCTGTTGACGCGCCCCGCGGACGAGGCGTAGTGTGACCATGGCAATGAGGGGGCTTCCCTGGCCCCAACGAAGCGGGGGCTTCGCTCGCGACCAACCTCGTCGAGGGTGCTGATGTCGAGTCGCAGGAGAGCAAGCGTGGAATGCATCGCCCTGGCCCTGGCCCTGGCCTTGGCCCTGGGCTGCCCGGGCAATGACCGCGCCGTCGACCCATTCGATGGGACGGGACTGTGCCCATCCGGCTCTGCGTGCCCGGACGCGGTCGACGGAGCCGCCTCAGAGGATGGGAGCTCAGCGGCTGCGGACGCTCCAACTTCAGGCACGGCAAAGCCACCGATCAGCTGGGACGTCGACGAGCTCCAGTGGGACCACTGCCCACCCGAGCCGGAGGAGGCCAACACCTGCGATTGGTCGATGAGCTGTTCGCTGTATCAACAAGAATTTGAAGTCAGCACCGTCCGCGCCGGCGATGAGTGGCACGTCGCCTTCGGCCCTGGCTTGCGCATGACGCCCGCCGTAGCGCTCGACGCGAGTTGCGATGGCTCGAGAACCATGCCCGTCGTGCTCGACTGGACGTGCGACCGGATTATTTTGGACGCGGTGCAGCATCACTACACCGTCCCGCACCCCGAGGCGAACCGTTGGTTTGGGTTGGTGGCGCCGCTGGAGGGTTTCGACTCGCCGACCTGCTGTGAGTCGTGGAAGCCTATTGAGAGCCCAGACTTCCCGCCCTGCAGCGCCGCCCTCAATATGCGCCTGCTGGGCTGCGAGTGATGGAGCCGGTCCGTTGGGTTGATCGCGAGATTCGCCAGGCGATCTCGTCGCTGGCGAGGCGCGAGACCGACGTCGTGGCAGCGTTACGTCGAGGTCGAGCCACGCGGCGGCGACATCGCCCAGAAGGTCGCGGTCCACGACACTGACCGGCCCAAAGAGGCCCCCCCAGACAGGCCGCGGTCCGACAAAGGGAGCAGCCCACCGGGTCCCCGGTTCGGTGTCGCGTCGATGATGGACGACGTGGACGCGCGTCGTCGCGGGTCCACCGTGATGAGCTTGGACCGTGGGCGTTGCGGGGGCTGTATCGAACGCCCTGATCGCCGCCGGCGCGGTCGCGCCGTGCGGTGGTGGCACCCCGAAGGGCGGCTCAATGAGTCCGCCGCGGCTCCGCCTGCGCCATCCCGCGCGCGGTTACCAGCGGCACGGCCCATGGGTCGCGCGCGAGGTTCTATGATCGAAGCGGGTGTGGTCCAATACCCTTTTGGTCCGCGCCTTCACCCTCACGACGCGAGCTCCCCGACCATGATCGCCACGACCCTCGCCATCGCGCTCGCTGCCACCACGTCGGGGGGCCCGGAACCCACGGACAGGCCGACCTCCGCCGCTCCGACTCACATGTCCCGGGCGGAGACCGTCAAGGCCGCCGAGCCTTTCTTGAAACCCGGCGAGAGGGTGGCCCACGACGGCTACGTCGGAGCCTTCGGGCCGGCCACCGCGAGCACGCTGATCGTCGTGGAGCGCGGGCCCGCGGACCACTACGGCGCGTTCGCTATCGTGGAACAGAGGAAGGTCAGGACACGGATCGACCTCCCCCCCTTCGACAGCTATGCGGGAGCGGGCATCACCGCCATCGTCTTTACCTCGGTGGATGGCGACGCGGTCGCGGAGGCGGTCGTGCTTACTCAGCAGATGACCGGTGTGGGGCCCAACGGGGCCAAGCCGTTTGCCGCCAACTACGTGTTCGGGTGGAGCGGCACAGCCTTCACCCGCCTGCGCGTCGCGGAGGGCCACCTGAAGGGGATCTCGACATCCAGGGCCGCGCTCCACAAGGTGGCCGCCATGGGTCGGCTCATCCCACCGACGAAGGCTCAGTTGGCGCCCCCGCGGAGCGCCACATCGTTCTGCGAGGGGCGCGTCTACGGTAAGCCGCCGGCCCGCCATCTCAGCTGGGAAGCGTTTGCCTCCAAGGTCGGTGTGGCCGAGACCGCCAAGGTCTTCCTGGCCCGCCTGGGATCGACCAACCACGAGGTGAGCAAGGGGGTCCACCGGTTCCGCTTCCCCAAAGACAAGCCGACGCGGGTCCTCGCGATTCATCCCGCCCAGCACAGGGGGCCCTGGGTGACGGCCGCATGCGCCGCTCCGGCTGGCTCGAAGGCCGTGATCATGGTCTCGAACCGGTGACCCGTTACCGCCTCACCCTGGCCTACGATGGGCGCGACTTTTTTGGCTGGCAGCGACTCAAGGACAAACCCACCGTTCAGGGCTCCATCGAAGCCGCCATCGAGCGGTCCTTCGGCCAGCGCGTGACGGTGCAAGGCGCCGGCAGGACCGACCGGGGCGCGCACGCCGAAGGGCAGGTCGCGAGCTTCGCGCTGACCGAAGCGGTGACCACCGGCGACCTCGTCGAAGGCTGCAACACGGCCCTGCCACCCAGCATCCGAGCCTTGGAGGCGGCGGAGGTGGCCCCCGGGTTCCATGCTCGCAGCGACGCCATCGGCAAGGACTACGAGTACCGCATCGGCGATCGCCCCGATCTGGCCGGGCGCATCTGGTTGGCCAGGCGGCCGCTCGAGCTGAGCGCGATGCAGCGCGCCATCGGTGCCCTCGTGGGGACCCACGACTTCGCCTCTTTTGCGACCAAGCCAAGGTTCGAGCAACGGTCCACCGAGTGCACGCTCTCGCGCGCCACGGTCGACGTCAGCGACGGCGTGACCCTGCTGCGCTTCAGCGCGGACCGATTCCTGATGCACATGGTCCGCAACATGGTGGGCGCTGTCGCCAAAGTCGGCGAGGGCCGCTACGCACCTTCCCGCATCGCCGAGATTCTGGCTGCCCGGGACCGCAGCGCGTCCCCGGGCTCGGCGCCAGCTTCAGGGCTCTACTTGATGCGGGTTCACTACCCCGGCGAGGGGGCCGGGGGGTGAACCCGGCGCGACCCCTTCGATGGCCGGTCATGGTGCGACGACTCTGAGGGTCTTTGGACCGCTGGTCGCCGACGCGCAGATCACCCGAGCGGCATCCCAGTCGCACTCGACGTCCCCGGTGGTCTCCAGGGATGCGCCGGCGGCGCCGGAGAACTCCGGGCCCAGGAAGACTTCGGTCAGCCCGATCCCCGCGACGTGATCCCACTGCAACTCGACGAAGCGCTCCGGGTCCAGCAGGCTCGGCTCTTTGAGCGCGAAGCCGGTGGGCGTGCCAGCCACCGCGTGGGGGAAGGGCCTCACCTTGAAGTTGGCGCGGGTCTGGCCCTGGTCGTCGACGATGCTCAGATCCTCGGCGTTCCAGCCGTCTTTTGCCGTCGGCGACCACCCGGGGGTGTAGTTCCATTGGGCGCCGGAGGCGAGGTGCTGGTTGAGCCGCGCGTAGTTGAGGTCGACGTACCCGGCGGCGTTGAGCGCCGTCGCGTGCATGCCAAACTCGCCCACGAACAGCGGGACGCCCCACTCCGACGCCTTGGCCTCCATGGCGGCATAACCCGCGTCAGTCAAGGTAGGCACGCCGGCCCACGCGTGAGCGGCCAGGGCGATCCCGTCGTAGAAGTGGGGCGCGTATGCGAAGTTGTCGAAGGTGGGCTTCGGCATGGTTGTCTGCAGCCCGCCGTTGGTGCTGGCGTGCCCCTCGACAAAGAGGATCGCGTCGGGGTGCTCCGACCGAATCGCCACCGCCGCGTCTTCGTACAGGGCCCCCAGCTCGCTGTCCCATCCCCATGGCTCGTTCAGCAGGTCGTAGCCGATGACGCCTTCGACGTGGCTGAAGGTGGCCGCGAGCTTGCCCAGCAGAGAGAGGTATCGGGTGCGCACACCGTAGGTGTCGGCATAGAACGCGTTGAAGGCGTCGTGGACCCCGGGGTCGCTCGCCACCGCGGCCGCCCACAGGGCGCAACCCGAGCCGTTGTCGGGTGTGTCTGTGGAGATGGTGGGGGCGATAGCCCACAGCGGGAAGCCGTCGCCACACCCGCCGGCGAGGTAGCGGGAGAAACCGTCCTGGTGGAAGTCGACGATCACGCGCAGGCCCCGGGCCCAGGCTGCTTGGGCGACGGTGACGAGGGTGTCCAGATAAGCCTCGTCAGTGACGCCGTCGATGGCCTCGTAAGCCTCCCACACGAAGAGCAGACGGATGACGTTCATGCCCCAGCCCTCCAAGGGGTCCAGCTCCTCCAGCGCGGTGATGGGGACAAACGGCGGAACCTTGGAGTTGCCGGCGACGTTCACGCCGCGCAGCAGGACCACGCGTCCGATGCGGTCGCGGAACCACCGCCCGTCGACCTGGAGCGAGTTGGGCACGGGGCCGGGCTCCGAGACCTCGAGGCCGTCGCCTCCATCGGCGCCATCAGCCCCATCAGCCGCATCGCTGGGCTCCCCATCGTCCGTACGGCCCGTCAGCGGGTCCGCCTCCACCACGGCGTCCAGGCGGCTGCGATCGTCCACGTCAGCCAGGGGCGTGTCGAGCGCCTCGGCGGCGGCGTCGACGGTCACGAGGGTCTCCTGAGCGCCGCTCAGCAGAGGGTCTCCACACGCCCCGACCAGCATGGCCGAGAGCGCGACACACCATGTGTTGCGACCGTCGTTCACCGCCCACCTCGATGGTTGCGAAGTCCGAACCTACCACGAAGTTCGTGACAGCGGTCGATGCCCTGACGGGCGCGCGCACTCCGCTCCTTCGTTCCTACGCTCGCAGGCTCGCTACGTCACTACGTCGGTCTTTCTCATTAGCCCCGCCCGGACGCAGGGCGCCCCGCCGGAGGCCACGCCGGCCATCAGGTCGACGCTGTCGGCGGC
>JAAZYN010000376.1 GCA_014239625.1 Myxococcales bacterium
GTGGCGATGATGCGCGCCCCGACCTCGGGCTCACCGGTCACCCGCACGGGGATCCCGATGCCGGCAGCGAAGGAGACAGGCAGAGAGGCGAGGGTCGGCAGGGAGCCTACGATGTGCGGCGCGACCACCACGTCGTCGTGGAAGTTGGTCTCGACGTTGATGGAGTAGAGCAGCCAGGCTGGCGCGGCGAATTCATAGCCCACCCTGAAGCTGAACTCCTGGCGCTCGATCCTCTGGCCGAAGCCGAGGATCATCCCGCCGGCCCAAGGGCCGACTCGGTCCCCCTGCTGCGCGCGCGGTCTCGCGTTGACGTAGATGACCCCTGGCGGAGCGCTGAACGCTGCCTCTACGCTCGCCTCGGGGTGCACGTACCGATCCCGGATCGTCGTGGCCAGCTCCCAGCCCTCTGGGAAGTGCAGCACCAGCGCCAGCTCGTAGCTCAGGGCGCGCAGCCGCCGGGCCGCGCCGGAGATGCTCAGCCGGGCCTGCGTGGGCGGGGCGTAGTTCGACATGATTATGTGCCGAGCTTGCACCGCACGAAGCACGCCGGAGTCGGGCCTGCGCAGCACCTCCTGGTCGATCTCGCCTCGCACCTCCAAGGTGGTGTCTGAGCCCGCGGGCAGGGCCAACTCGACCCGCAGCTGTCGGCGCTGGAGCGTTCCCCCGCCGTCGCGTATCGCCACCCTCATCCCGCCGGGGAGGATCAACGGCGTCGAACACGCCTGAGCCCCGCAACGCAGCGCCTGGGTGATCGTGACCGAGCAGCTCCCCTTCGGCAGGCCCCGGCAATCGACGGCGACGCGTTCCCGCACCACGGAGAGGCCTGCCTCGTGCTGAGCAACCGGGGTGAAGAGCCGAGCGGACCTGGGGGCCGGCGTGGCCAACAGGGAAGTGGAGGCCGACAAAGCGAGGATAATTGTGGTCGTGATCATGGAGCTCGCGGCGGGGGAAGTCGCTTGGGTCGAGGCGCGCTGGCATTCGAGGGCGCTTGTATGCACGCGCTCAGGCGCCCGTGCCCGTGATGAGCCTACCTCGAATCTCTGCCGGGGGCTTCGTTGGAGACCGATGAGCCGAGCGCGTGGAGCTGCCGGCGCGGGGGCGCGGAGAGAGGGCTCGCGACGGCCGCCGGGTGCGCCCGCCTGTGGCGTTCGTGGCTACTTCAGAGGCTCGACACGCAGGCGTGGCTGAGCGAACTCCGACTTCGGAAGCTCGAAGCCGTCACCACCGTCGAAATCTGGCTCGGCCTCCGGGTGTTTTTGGGCGAGCATCCGCAAGTCTCCAAAATCCAGGCAGTCCGTCGGGCAGGCCGTGACACAAGCGGGTTTGATGCCCTCGGAGACGCGGTCGCTGCACAGCGTGCACTTGCTGACCTTCTTGGTCCTCGGATCGTACTGCAGCGCGCCGTAAGGGCACGCCCACTCACAGTGACGGCAGCCGATGCACCGCCGCTCATCGAGCTGCACCAGGTTCTGGGACGGGTCGATGTACAGAGCGCGAGTCGGGCAGGCCACCACGCACGGGGCTTTCTCGCAGTTGTTGCACGCGAGCGAGACATTGAGCTCACGGATGGTGTCTGGCGTATCACCGACGACAGCGGTCGCGACTTGACGCCAGCGGATCCCGTCGCGCAGGTCGTTCCATTCCTTACATCCCAGCTCGCAGCTGCCGCAGCCGATGCACTTGTTGGGGTTGAAGTAGAAGCCAAGCGGCGGACCCTTCTGTGCAGTAGGCAGGAGCTTGCCGCTGAGGAAGCTCCGCCGGCCCCCGCTTGGGCTTCGGTCCTGGGGGGCTTTGCTCATGCGATTGACTCCACGTTCACGATGGTCTCAGCGAGGCCCTCGCCGCCGCTGACCGGGTCGATGTTGCCGTTGTCGGTCAGCTCGTTGGGGTTCGATCCCCGGAGCCGCGCGACCTCATCGGTCTCGGGCTCGCGCTGCCCGAAGCCGCTGGACAGGTGCAACGACCCCGGGGTGACCGTGGGGCTCACATTGACCCGCACCTCGATGCTGCCGAACCGATTGAACACCCGGGCCACGCTGTTGTGGCGCACACCGCGAGCCGCCGCGTCCTCGGGGTGCATGGTCATCCGGTTGTGAGGCTCCTTTTCGTTGATGAAGGGGAGGTGAACGGTCTTCGACGAGCAGTTCCATTGGTTCTTGCCCGCCGAGTTGAGCACCAGCTCCCGCTCCTTCGGCACGCCATATCTGGGCGGGACGTACCCGGGCACGGGGTCGAATTGGTCGGGAGCCGGATAATCGAAGGAGGCGGCTTTTTTCGCCATCGCCTGGCCGATCTCGATGGGGCTCACTCTCTCCGCCTTCAGCGCGGGGCACTCGAAGTCGAAGGTGGTGGTGAACTTCCCGAGCTTTGGCTCCGCTCGAAACCCAACCATACCCCCGTCGCTGTCTCGCTCCGCGTAATATCGGTACCGCGGTATACGCTCTGTCTCACGGGCTGGCTGCCAGGCGCCCTTGTCCGACAGCATCTCCCAGGTCACGCGCGAGCCGTCTTTTTGCAAGACGCCGCGTTTGGCCTGCTTAGACCACGCTTTGCCGGCATTGGCCGAGAGCCTGGGCTTCCAGTCCGGGCGAGGGCTGTTCAGGTACATGCGGACGATGTCTTCGAAGCTCTCGCCCTCGATGACATCCCTGGCGGAGAAGCGCACGCCGCGGTAGCGCCGTCTCCCCAACGCGTCAGCCAAGAGCGTGCAGATGTCATACATCGTCTTGCTGTCGCCCACCGGAGCAGTGGCGCGGGTCCGCAGATGGAGGGTGGGCCACAGGCCGTTGTTCTTGAACAGGTCCACCCGCTCCATGTGGGATGCTTCCGGCAGGACGACATGCGCCAGCGCGCTCTGGTCGCTGACGAAGAGGTTGACGTCCACCACCAGCCCCAGCGGGTCCGCCGCCAGCTTTCGCAGGGCCTTGCGCCACAGGTTGGAGCCGCTGTTGCCGTTGACCAGGTTGCGGCCGGCCGTGATCAGGGCCTTGACGGGATAGCCATCAGCGGCCTCGGGGCGCGGGGTGCCGCGGCGGCGCTTGGCCTCCTCAACGATCGCCATCGGATCGATGATAGCCATGGGTATCAACGCGTTACAGTCCGAGGGGGTGAACCGGTAGAAGCCACCAGCCCGGACCAACGTGATCCCGGCTCCGGGCTTGTCACGGGGCCCCGGCGTCTGTCGGGCCGTGGCCGCGCGGCCAGGGCTATTGTTGGGGGCGCTGGCGCGCCGCTGGAGCTCGTTCAGGCTCAACACCACCTTGGCCTTGCTGAGCTTCGCCGTGGTCTGGGCGTTCAGGCCCCCCTCGTTGCCGATGCTGTGGGTCATCGCGGCCAGGGACGCAAACACCCGGGCGGTCTGAAAACCGTTGGACTTCTTCGTGACTCCGGTCCACGCGTCGACCAGCGAGCGCTTATGCCTCAACAGGCCGCGAACCATGGCGACCATGTCGTCGCGTGCCACCCCCGTCGTCGTCGCCGCGTCGTCCAGGACCACGGCCTCGAGTCTCGCCCTGAAGGCGTCGAACCCGCGACTCAGAGGGGAGCCCACCAGCTTCCCGCCGGACATCTGCACGATGGCCTCCGCGGCGCCGAACGCCTCCGCGTGTCTCGGCGCCTCGGCCAGCACGATCTTGCCCATCGCCATGCCCAGGAGCGCGTCGGTGCCGGGCTTGATGGGGAGCCAGCGGCCGCCGTACTGAACGGCGCGCGCCGCTGTCGCGCTGAATCGCGGGTCCACGATCCAGAAGGTGGACCCCGCCTCGCAGGCCTCCATGAACTGGGACGCGTACCAGAGGTACTTGGTGCTGGCGAGGTAGTCCAGGCCGACGCACACCCCAAAGCGGGTCTGTCGCAGGTCCGGGAGCGGGCGTCGCTCTCCCATGGTCAGGCCAAATGCCGCCTTGCGGGTGCCATCGCAGACGCTGTCGTTGCCGAACACATTGGGCGTGCCGACGAGCCGCTTCCAGAACGCGTCCCAGACCTTGTGCTGGCTGCTGATGCTGCGGTGCACCTGCACGGCATGTGCCCCATGCGCCTGCTCGATGGCGACCAGGCGGGCCGCGATGAAGTCGATGGCTTTGGCCCACGTCGTGGGCTCCAGAACGCCCTGGGCGTTGCGCATCAGCGGTGTGGTCAGACGGTTTGGGAGCTGGGTCTTTTGCAGCCCGGCGTGGGCCTTGCCGCAGATGTGGCCGCCGGAATACGTGCTCTCGGCGTTGGCGTGGAGAGCCACCGGTTTGGCGCCCACCGTCTGGACCCACATCGGGCACTGCGCGCCACACATGTCGCAGGCGCTGGCGATCAGGTTCGGTGGCCGTTGCTTCCACGACGAGGGCTGCACCGCGCTCGCTTCGGAGGCCAGGACATCTGCCCCTCGCCAGCCCACCGCGCCGCCGACCGTAGCCGCCGCAGAGGTGCCCAAAAAGCCGCGCCGCGAAACGCCCTTGGGGGTGCCTCCGTCGCCCATCATCTCCCTCCTCGAGCTTTGAGCTCGGGCTTGACCAGATCGCGACCTGCCTCGGGCGACAAGCCATAATAATCCGCGGCGTGGCACTGCACGCAGGTGCCGGTGTCGACGCTGCGCCGAAGGCTGGGGCCGATCCCGGCGCCCCCGCTGATGTCGACCTTGGTGTGGCACCAGGTGCAACCGATCTTCAGGTTTCCTACGTGCGTCACGTGGGGGTCACTGAAGCCTTGCCGGGTTGCAGCAGACCGAGGTGAGAAGGTGCTCTGCTCCTTGTGGCACCAGGTGCACGTGCTGCGATGAAAGAGCATCTTGTCGGGGTTCGGTCGATGGGTGTTGACCAGATCTGCCCGC
>JAAZYN010000377.1 GCA_014239625.1 Myxococcales bacterium
TTGAGCACCTCGTGGTCGTAGGGATGGGCGATGGACGGATGGTTCAACCGGGGCGCATCACGCATCGCGCTGGCGGCGCGGGGCCTGTGGGCGGCCATCGGGCGTTGGGTGGACGGCAGGCGCCCCTCGGCGGGCGCTGCGCGCTGGTCGTGTGTCTGCGAGCTTCGAGGCCGCCGAGACGTCGAGGCGCGCGCCCCCCCACGGGTCGGAGGCTGCACCGCTCGGGCCGCCGGCAGCTCCTGCGACGTGTTGGCGACCTCGCCCTGCGGGGCCGTGGCGTCCTCGGAGCCGCGATTGGGCGCTGTCGTGTCTGCCTGACCGTCGGGATCCGGCTGAGACTCGACTCTGAACTGACGCCCGGACCCGACATCGGTCACGATGATGGCGTTGTCGCGGGGCGCGTCAGGATCCAAGCCCATCTCGTCTCTCAGCTCGGTCGACGCGAGCCGCAGGGCGTCCATCCAGCTCATCGCCTCGACGGTGAGGTTGATCGTTAATCCGCCCGATCGTGTCGGGGGAATGGAGATGTCGAAGGTCTTCACTCGCTCCTTGTGCGCCGCGCGCGGCGCACTCGAAACTATCATCGCGCGGCCACGGTCTCAACGCGCATTTGCTCAGCGGCGTAGGATGGGGGTGAGGGCCGCCTGGATGCCAGTCAGGTCGCTGACCTGGACGGCGTCGAGTCCAGCGATCCGCGCGGCTTGGACGTTGTCACTCCTGTCATCCAAGAACCGGATCGCTTCGGCCGGCTGCGGGCACGCAGCGATCGCACCCTGGAACGCTCGCGGGTCGGGCTTGAGGACGCCGGCCTCGTAAGAATAGAGCAGCGGGTCTGCCCCTGGTAAGGGGCCAAGCGTCGCGGCATGGAAGGGATCGATGACGCTCAACACGCCGAAAGGGACCGTCAGCCGTTCGAGCAGGGTGGGGACGAACCGGCGCCAGGTCACGATAGCCCCCCAGAAGTCTCCCAGGTGAGCTTCTGTGAGCCTTGCTGCTGCGGCGGGCGCGAAGGTGCGAACCGTGGCGAGCATGCCGGCTTCATCGAGGGCTCCGGCGTCGCCGCCCCGCTTGGCGCCGCTCGCTTCCACGGCATGGAACACGGCCTCGCTATACCCCAACTCCAGGCAGCGCCGCCGCCCGCGGTCGATATCCACGTCGCAGAGGACGCCCCCCAGATCGAACAGCACGAAGCGCGGTGACAACGCTAGAGCTCGAAGCCGGCGGCGATCATGAGGCGCATGTTGAAGTCGACGAAGCTGTCAAAGTACACCCGGCCGTTACGATGGATGACCGATCCGGCATAGATGTCAGGCCCAACGTCGGCCCGAAAACCGATGCTGAACGAGGGCGTGACGGCGTAGCTCAGTCCGACGAATGCGTCGGCCCAGAGTTGGAGCACGGTGGCGGTCTCGAACAAGAGCGACGATTGGAGCTGAACCCCGAAGTCGATGTCGATGTCGGTGCCAGCGCTGAACGTCAGCGCGAACCCAGGCCAGAGGACGCCGACGCTGACGTAGGGGCCAGTCGTGTCGATCCCGACGGGCAAGCTGAGCATCAGGGCCCCCGTCAGCGGGCCGTCGCGATAGACCTCGTAGCGGACGTCGCCAGCGAGCTCCACGTGGCAGCACGCTACGGCCATGTCACGTCCGAACGCGAGGCTGAGCCGAGGGCTGATGTCGAGCTCTGGTACCGCCACGTTGAAGGTGGCGCCGACCTCCACCTGGGGAAAGCCAGCCCCTACGCGCAGGGTCGTGTCGTCCACGATCCTGCCGCCAAAGAAATTGTCGGCGTGGACCGCGGGGGCCGCCAACACGGCGGCCAGCGCGAGCGCGAGATACGGTCGGTTCATGACCGTGATTCTAGAGCGGGGGTGACCTTTCGTCGACCGTTGCCCCGGCGCGTATTGCGCTGTAGATTCACTGGCCACTCACCCCCTCGCTCCCTCGGGAGGTATCATGGCTCGCCAGATCGTGGTCGTACATGACGGTTTGGAGTCCGCGTTTGATGTCGCCAAGCTCGACCGGAGCAAACTGTACGGTCAGCGCACACGCGTCCCCCTCGATCCGGCAGGCAACCCCTGCGAACGCGCCGACCTGACGTCGGATGGATCGGTGTTGTTGCGTCGTGGGATGACGGCTCAGGGCTACTTCGACGAGGCCGGCTACTGGCTCTCGGAAAAGGAGTTGGTCGGCCTGGACGAGCGCGGCGCCGCCATTGAACGTTACGACAGCACCCTCGGGGTGGGGCAGCTGGCGGAGATCGTGGAGCCCGACCTGCTGCTCGACTACCAGGTCTTCAGCGTCTACACCATGGAGGAGGCCAA
Organism: Myxococcales bacterium; assembly: GCA_014239625.1. Lineage (GTDB taxonomy): Bacteria > Myxococcota_A > UBA9042 > PHBI01 > JAAZYN01 > JAAZYN01. Next base: position 2,324 of record JAAZYN010000377.1, read on the forward strand.
GGTCGCGGCGCCGCTCCGAGCGCTGCTGGAGGAGGGGCGGATCCTCAAGATCCCCTTTGTGTACCGCGGTGGCTTTCACCAAGACGCCGCCTTCTTGGTGCTCAACGGTGAAGGCTACTTCGCGCTCATCGCCAGGCGGTCGCCTAGCGAGTGGTGCACGCATGACGCCGTCGTTACCAACACCTTTGACGACGCCATCGAGGATGACGACCTCGACTTCGAGATGTTCTGATGCCGCGCCATATCCACATCACCAACTCCCAAGGCCGCGACACCACTATCGCGATGCAGTCGACAACCATCGCGAAGCCGCCTCGCCGTGGTCTCCCAGGGCGAGAGGTGAGCTTCAAGAGGTACGTCGCGGTCGGCGAGGGCGGTCGCCACGACGAGCTGGCTCTTCGGTATGGCGACGACTATGCTCAGGCGCTCATCGACGGCGATCCGGATGTCGACGCGGAGATCGTCGGCCGCGCGATCAAAAAGACCGACCGCGTCTATCTCTCGTCCACTGGCGACGTCCTCTATGCGGCGCCCGAGGTGGTCGAGGTGATCTTCGGCCCGGACGGCAAGGAGCGCGACCGTCGCGCCCCGGAGGATGTGCAGGCCAACGTCAACGACGCGCTCCCGGTCCGCTGGACCGGCCGCACGATGCCGAAAGGTGAGGTGACGCGGCGCTTCGCGTTTCGCCGCACGGTCCAGATGAAGCATGTGGACGGCTTGACCTACGACTACCTGTTCAAGATGGCCAAGGAGCTGTCGGATTCAAACGTCATGGTGCTCATGGGGGCTGGGGACAACGGCAAAAAGCCCCTCATCTTCACGGCCAATGGCAGCCCGTATCGAGGGTTCCTGGAGGGTCGGGTGGACGGCGATCGATACAAGCTGTTGCTCCACCTCTCCAACATCGAGCTCAGGCGGCCGAGCTCATCTGACAGCTGAGCGAGCGAGGACAGATCCGATGACGTTCTACTCTCTAGATGGTGGCCGCCCGCTGGCCGGTGGCGTCCGCACCCCCCTGGATCGAATCACCGATCCGGAGCTCAAGGCGATGGTCGCTGGCTACAAGCGCGTGGTCGCCAGCCGCTATCGTGGTCTGACGCCCGAAGAGCTGGAGCTCTATACGCCGCCTGGAGAGCTCCACGTCTCGCCCAAGATCGACGGGGAGCTGTGGTTCCTCGTCGCCGACGAGGCGACCTCCGAGGTGGCGCTCGTCAACCCCAAGGGGAGAGTCATCCACGGCGACATTCCGGTCATCGGCGAGGCTCGGGAGGCCCTCGCCAAGGCGCGAGGACGGACCGTCGTAGCCGGTGAGCTGTTCGCCATCAACAAGCATCGCCGGCCACGGGTGCGGGACGTGGGGGCTGCGTTGGGGGGCGAGGCCAACGCCGAGGTGGGCAAGCTCGGGTTCATGGCCTTTGACTTGCTCTCCGGCGGCGACTCGGTGGCTCGGATGCCGTTGACGGCGTACCGTGAAAAGCTCGAGGTCCTGCGGCGTCTGTTCCATGGCGGAAAGCGCGTTCAGGCGATCCGCACCGAGGTCGTCGCAGGGGCGGACGAGGTGCGACGCCGGTACGAGGAGTGGGTCGACAGCGGCAAGTCCGAGGGGCTGGTGCTGCGCTCCGGCGACGGGCGGTCTCACAAGGTCAAGCCGGCCATCGATGTGGACGCGGTGGTGCTGGCCTACACCGAGCGCCGGGAGGATCGAACCCAGATCCGATCGCTGCTGCTCGGCCTCGTCCGCGAGGATGGTCAGACCCAGGTCATCGGTGAAGTAGGGGGTGGGTTCAGCGACGACAGCCGGCGCGAGATGAGGGAGCTGTTGGAGACGCGCTTGACCACCTCGAGCTATCGTATCCCTGACAGCGCCGGCGCGCTGTACCGGTTCGTCGGGCCGGAGGTGGTGGTCGAGGTGCGCATCGGCGACGTCCAGAGTGACGACGCCAAGGGCGATCCCCGCCTTCGCATGGTGTTGAACTACGCGTCCGAGCACGGCTGGAGGGCGGCGCGGCCCATGCCCGGCGTCAGCATCATCCATCCTCGTTTTGTGAGGGTGCGCGACGACAAGGCGGCCAACGCCATCGATGCTGGCATGGCGCAGGTGCTCGATCGCTGCGTGGTGGACGCGGTGGAGCAGACCGCCAAGGCCATCGAGCTGGACAGCAGCACGACCCTGCGCCGCGAGGTCTACACCAAGCAGAGCAAGGGTCACACGACTGTGCGCAAGCTGGTGGTGTGGAAGACCAACAAGGAAAAGCTCGACCCCACCTTCCCGGCGTATGTCGTGCAGTGGACCGATTACTCGGCGACCCGAAAAGACCCGCTCAAGCGGGAGGTTCGGCTGGCGCCCGACGAAGCCGAGGCCAACCGGATCGGGGACGCGATGGTGGCGAAAGGGGTCAAGAAGGGCTGGCAGCAGGTCTAATCCCAGTGTCCGCTCGCCCGCGGCCCTCTTGACGGCCCTCGACGACGCTGGCGGCGTCCCTTCGGGCTTGAA
>JAAZYN010000378.1 GCA_014239625.1 Myxococcales bacterium
TCGCCGTCGGCCTTTTTGTCGCCGTCGGCCTTTTTGTCGCCGTCGGCCTTGTCGCCGTCGGCCTTTTTGTCGCCGTCGGCCTTGGTGTCGTCGTCGCCGGCACCAGCGGTCTGGCTCTGCTCGTCGGCGGGATCAGCTCCGTCGCTGAGGCCCGACTTGTCCAGGCTCGCGCGCGCTAAAACCATGCTCAGCACCATGAAGCCGGCGGCCAAACCAACGGTGAGCTTGGAGAGAAAGCCGACAGCTCCGCGGGCACCAAACACGGTCGCTCCACCGCCACCGCCGATAGCGCCCATGCCCCCACCCTTACCGGGCTGTAGGATGATCACGAGGATCAACAAGGCGCAGACGAAGATGTACAGGGCGAGAATCAGGTTTTCCACGAGTTGACACTCCAGACGAGGTCTCGACCGCTTACGCCGAAAGCGGCGGGCGGGCGGAAGGCGCGGTGCTGTAACTCATCGTTGACGCTCGGTCAAGAACGGGATGCGCAACCTACGATAGCCAGAAAGCTTTCCGCCTTCAGACTCGCGCCACCCACAAGTGCTCCGTCGATGTTCGGCTGAGCCAAAAGTTCAGCCGCGTTGTGTGGCTTCACGCTCCCGCCATATTGGATCCGGATGGTCTCGGCCGTCTCACGATCAAAGCGCTCGACCAACCAGTGGCGAATAAACGCGTGCGTCTCCTCGGCCTGCTGCGGTGTGGCCGTCAACCCGGTCCCGATGGCCCACACGGGCTCGTAGGCGAGCACGCAGCGCGCAGCAGCCTCTGCGTCCAGCGCCGCGAGCCCGTCCCGGAGCTGTTGCGCGACGACGGCCGTAGCGCTGCCCCCGTCGCGTTGTGATCGGGTCTCGCCGCAACACAGGATCGGGGTCAACCCCACCTGCAGCGCCGCCGCGACTTTCTCTCCGACGAACTCGGACGTCTCGCCGAACACGCCGCGACGCTCGCTGTGGCCGCACACGACGTAGGCACAGCCCAAGGACCTCAACATGGATCCGGAGACCTCGCCAGTGAAGGCTCCGTTGGCCGCGGGGTGCATGTTCTGGGCCCCCACCGCTACACCGGCGCCAGCCACAGCCTGCCTCACCTGGGCGATAAACACCGCCGGAGGGATGAGCACCACGTCGACCTCACCGACGTCGCCTTCAGCCACCGCATCAGCCAGCTCACGCGCCTGTTCGACGGAGTCTGGGTTGAGCTTCCAGTTCCCAGCGATGATCGGTCGTCGCCCCATTGAGTGCCTCCTAAAGGTCGAGTCTGACTACCTTGAGCGCTTCGACGCCGGGTAGCTCCTTGCCCTCGATGAACTCGAGCGACGCTCCGCCGCCGGTAGATACATGGTCTACGAAGGGCAAAAAGCCACTGCGCTTGAGCGCCAGGGCGCTGTCGCCGCCGCCGACTACGCTGTCGCCGCCGGTGTGCGCCACCGCTTGCGCCACGGCGTTGGTGCCCGCGTCGAAGGGGGGCATCTCGAACACGCCCATGGGCCCGTTCCAGAACGTCAGCTGCGCCTCACCGATCTCTTGCGCGTAACGCGCGGCAGAGGCCGGTCCGATATCCACCGCGATGCCATGGCTCGAGAAATCGTCATTCGTCTCGACGCGAGACTCAGCGCCTTCGTAGATCTCGTCGACGACGACGTGGTCACTCGGCAGCACCACCTCGACGTGACGACTGTCGGCCTTCATGAGCGCCCGCTTGGCCAAGGCGATCTTGTCTTTGTCGACCCGCGACTTGCCCAACTTGATCCCTCGCGCCGCAAGGAACGTGTAGGCCATCGCCCCACCTATGACGAGCTTGTCGACTTTGGTGACCAGGCGGTCGACCACGCCGATCTTGCTCGACACCTTGGCGCCACCCAGCACGGCGACGAACGGGCGCTTGGGGCGCTGGATCATGCCCCCCAGGACTTCCAGCTCCTTGAGCATCAACAGCCCAGCGGCCCGATCTTTTACCAAGCGGGGCAGCGCATGCACCGACGCGTGCTCCCGATGGGCGGCGCCGAACGCGTCACTCACGTAACAGTCCGCGAGGGACGCCAGCTCCTTGGCGAAGTCCGTGTCGTCTGTCTTTTCGCCCGCTTCGAAGCGCAGGTTCTCGAGCAGCATCACCTGACCGTCACGCAGGTCCTGTGCCAGCTTGCGGGGCCCGTCACCGACGATGTCTTCGGGGAAGATGACATCGGTCTCGAGCAGCTCCGCCAAGCGCTCGCCCACGGGCGCCAGGCTCAGCGAGGGCTTTCGCTTGCCCTTGGGCCGCCCGAGATGGCTCGCCAGGATCACCCGCGCGCCGGCCATGCGAGCCAAACGAATGGTGGGCAGGGCGGCCTGTATCCGGGTGTCGTCGGTAATCCGTCCCGCGTCCACGGGGACGTTGAAGTCGACGCGAATAAAGACGCGACGACCCGCCAGGTCCATGTCACGAATCGACCGAATGTGTGTGGCCATGAGCTGCTGTCCTCGCTGGTCTGCCGCAGACGTGGGCACGTCTTAATGCGCCACCCTCGCACGGTCAACCACGGTCCGCAGACAGGGTGGGCGGGGGCATGTTAAACCGATCATGGTGCGGAACTTCTCACGCGCCGCGCTGTCCCAGCAAACGTGCACACGACGGCTCCGAGGTGTCGGCGCCTTGACGACAACGCCCAACGCTAAAATCGAGGAGGCCCGATTCGTCGCGGCGCTCCGCCGTCGAGACGAGCGCGCCTTCAATCGCCTGGTGCTCCGCTTCCAAGATCGGGTGTACAGCGTGTGTTTCCGTTTCCTGGCCTCTGAAGAAGAGGCTCGAGACGTGGCCCAGGAGGTCTTCGTCACGATCTTCCAGAAGATTCACCTGTTCCGGGGAGACTCGAAGCTGTCCACGTGGATCTTCCGGGTGGCCACGAACCACGCGAAGAATCGCATCAAGTACCTGTCGCGGCGGCACGATCGCGACCAGGACAGCTTCGACGACATGCCGGTTCAGCCGAGCTCGGGCCGCCTGTCTTCAGATGTCCCGCGCCCGGATCAAGAGGTCGAGGGGCGGCAGCTGGAAGACTTCCTGCAGGGGGCCCTGCGCTCCCTCGAGGAGGACCAACGCGCGGTCGTGATCCTGCGCGACATCCAGGGGCTGACGTACGACGACATCGCCGAGGTGACCGGGCTGAACCTGGGCACGGTCAAGAGTCGCTTGCACCGGGGCCGAGTGCGCCTCAAGGAGGCGCTCGACGAGTGGTATCTGGGGCGCGACCTGACCCGCTCCGAAAAGGAGACTTGAAGATGTGCGACGATCCGACGTCTCTACCGAGAGAGCCACCGGTTACTATGGTAGTCGAGAGCATCCATGGATAATCCGAAAAATATCGAGCCCCCCGCGGGTTTGAGCGACGAGCGCGCGTCGGAGTGGGTCGACGCGCTCATGGACGAACGCGAGCGCGAAGCGTTCGGGCGTGAATTGGCGAACGACCCAGAGCTGGCCGCTGAGCTCCAGCGGTTCGAGCAGACCGTGGAGATTTTGCGCCGCATGCCGCGGCCACAGGCGCCCGACGACTTTCTCGAGGCGGTTCAGTCGAGGATTCGGCGCCGCAGCCGTGGTCGGTGGTACGGGTTCCAACAAGCCAGCGCGCGCTTCCCGTTCGAGGCGGCCTTCAACATCGTGCTGATCGGGATCCTGTTCGCCTTGTACTTGAGCTCCAACACCTGGAACGAGCCGGCGCGGCTGGTCGCGCCCCGGTTTGCCGACCCGGCGGTCAAGCGGCTGGACCGCGCGCTCCCGGCGAACGCGGCGGTGAGCCCGCCGGCGGTGGTGGACACGACGCCGGCCGGATCCGTGCTCGAGGTCGACGTGCACACGCGCACCCTGGACGCCGTGACGAGAGCGATCGGGGATGACCCGACCCTGGAGCTTCTCGGCCAGACGGCCAGGGCCCCGGGGCAGACGCTCATTCGCGTTCGCTACAAAGGCCGCGCGCCGCCGGCCGGCGGCCGGTGATCAGCGGTCGGTCGGGACCCGGCTCAGAAAACTCACCAGCGTCGCGTTGAGCAGGTCGGGGTATTCCGCCAGGAGGTAGTGGGTCGCGTCGGTGAACACGACGTGCTCGCTGCCCCGGATCTGTCGATGCAGCTGCGCACCGACCGCCACCGGGGTCATGCGATCGCGACCCCCGGAGGTGATCAGGGTCGGCACGTCGATCCGTGGCAGGACGTCTGCCGCGCTGTGTCGATGGGCCTGGATCAGAAACCGCAGGTAGACCTCGAAATCGATGCTCTGAAACTCCCGGAACAGGGCATCCATGTGCGCATCGGAGCGCGCCAACATTCCCGCCGCCTCCCACACCCGGGGCGGCGCGAGATCGAACAGGAGGCGCTGCAGCAGCGGGGTCAGGCGTCGCCCGGCCAGGCCCAGGACACCCCGAGCCAGGGCCTCGAGGGCGCGCTCCGCCCCGGGCAGCTGAGGCAACAGGGTCGCCAGGGCGTTTCGGTAGGGCCCGTTGATCAGGATGAGCGCGCTGATGGCTTCAGGATATCGGCGGTAGTATTCGAGGCTGATCTGGCAGCCCATGCTCCACCCGCCCAACACGAAGCGAGTCAGCCCCTCGGCCTCCACCACGGCTCGGATGTCGCCGGCGTGATCCTCGATGGTCAACGCCCAGGGGTCTTGCGGATGCCCGGACCCATAGGTCCCCCGCGGGTCGACGACCACGAACGTCCACTGCTGATGGAGGAGCTCGATGACGCGCTTCCACGAGATGAGCGGCGTCGCGATGCCGGGCGGGATCACCCAGGTCCGCGGGCCGCTACCCGCCACATAGTAGGCGATACTGGTGCGATCT
>JAAZYN010000379.1 GCA_014239625.1 Myxococcales bacterium
CGGAGCCGACGGACCACAGCGATGGCGGGGTCGTGAGCACCCTCGACGCCGAAGACCGGCTCGTAGTTTCCATAGGTCTGAGTGAAAAACGTCTCGAGGTTGGCCTCGAGCGCGTCGTCGGTGCCACACAGAGGCTTGAGGACCGTCACGGGCACGTCGGCCATGGGGCCCACCTCTTCGCCCCGGCGGGTGGTCCGGTACAAGGCGACGACGGTGGCCGCCGTGAAGCAGGTACAGGCGACGATGAGCACGCTGGCGATCAGCACATTCATGAGGGTTCTCCTGTCGTCTCGGAGGTAGGGGAGGTGCGGAAAATCACGCCCCACAGGGGGTAACTGTAGATGAAGTAGACGGCGGCCGAGCCCAGGACTCGGGCGACCAGATGGTGCGCCCCCCCGATCACGGCCAGCGCGTGGAAGGCCCCCGCGTTCAAGAGGAAGGCGCCCGCTTCGATGCCCCAAAGAGGATCCCCTGACGGGCCAGCTGCTCGGTCGAGCGGTCCTCGAATGCATAGTACTTGTTGCCCAGGAACTGGACCGCGAGACCGACGCTGAGCGCTGGAATGTTGGCGGATCCCTTGGTCCATCCCAATGCGTCGATGAGCAGCACCAGCAGCAGCAGATCCACCAGGGTCGCGATGACCCCGACAGCGCCGCTGCGGAGCAACATCCGCCAGTCACGATAGGGGCTGTAAGTGCCTACGCTGCCAACACTCATGAGGCGTCGCTCCTTGACTTCGACACGCCGAGCGAACGCTCGCTTGGCTCAAAGAGACGAAGCAACGTCCGTGCCAACAACACAAGCTGCTGAGATCATGGCATATGTCATTTCAGCAGCGCCGCGGGGGTGCGAAAACATTAGAAACCGCGCACTTGTGTTCGCATGGCGGGAGCGGAGTGTTGAACCGTGGTCGCTGGCGCCTTTCGCTGGCGCGGCGGTTGTCGACGACGAGGCCACCGCTTGGCGCTCCGTGACACGCTTGCCAACGCTGCGTCTCCTTGGCTTCGCGCGAACTGCCATGAAATATACGGGGCAGGCATGTTATACCTCGCGGATGCTTCGCGCCTTATCGATTGGATGTGCCCTCACCATCTCTGCCGTCGCCTGCCCCGAGCCGGCCTCCGAGCCGGTCCCAGACGTCACCCTGTCCGACGTGGACGCGGGCCCTCCCGACGGGGCCGGCGACAGCTCGGCCGACCTCTCCCCGGACGTCGCGCTGCCCCCTCTGGATCTCATCACCGTTCCTGCCGCCGGGCAGGCCCGGGCCGGGATCGTGACGAGCCCCGATGAGCTGCTGGCCGGTCCCAAGGCCGACGGCCAGGTAGGCGACGCCAAGATCTTCAACAGCAAGGTCGCCTTCATCATCGAGGGGGTCCGACCGGCCTCGGGGTATCGCGTGTGGGGTGGCAACGTGGCCGACGTCGCCGCGGTTAACGCGGACGGCTCGCTCACCCCCGACACCTTCGGGGAGATCGGTCACACCTGGAACCTCATGATCTTCGAGCCTCAATCCATCGAAGTGGTGGACGACGGCCGCGGTGGTAGTGATGCACACATCCGGGTTCATGGAGTGGTCGCGCCGATGGCCTGGGCGGAAGACCTCCTGGGCGCATTGACCGTCGCCGACGAGCTGTTCGCGGAGATCACCTACGACTATTTCCTGCCCCCGGACGCAGAGGCGTTGCGCCACGAGGTGCGTTTCACCAACGTGGGTATGGACACAGCCCGGGTCGACGTGCCCCTGCTGCTGTCGAGCCAGGGGGACGGCATGAACCACTGGCAGCCGGGCTCGGGCTTTGGCGACGACGTCGGCACGGCGAGCTATATCGCCATGTCGGGTCGAGACCTGGCCCACGCCCTGTACGCCGTGGACTCGAACCTGAGCCCTCTGGTCCAGCAGACCGGCGTGTTCGTGGTCACCGAAAACGAGTTCGCCGTCGCCCCCGGAGAGACCTTCACCCGCTCGTACTACCGCGCGGTCAGCCGGAACGGCATCAGCGGCGTGGAACAGATAGGGGCGTCGCTCGGGGTGGTGTCGGACCGGCCGGCGCGAATCGACGGCGTCGTCACGCTTCCCGAAACGGTGGCGCCGCAGTCCGCCTGGGTGGCAGTCTGGAGCGCCGATGACCCACAGACCATGGCGCCGGTGAGCGCCGATGGGGCGTTCAGCGTGCACGTGCCAGACGGGGACTACCGGATCCAGGTGCACGCTCTCGGGCACGCCCCCTCGACCTTCATCGACGTGACCGCGAGCGCAGCTGCGCCGGTCAACGTCGACGTCACTATCGAGGCGGCCGCGCTGTTGACGGTCAACGTCGCCGACAGCTCGGGCGCCCCTGTCGACGCGCGCGTGATGGCCGTGGTCCCGAGCGGCGACACCACGACGCCGAGTCCGCACGCGGCCGAAGGGGTCGACGTGCGAGGCGCTGACCAGTGGCGCTGGGAGGGCGGCTTTGGGCGGGTCAGCGCGGTGGGATACGCGGTAGGCGGAACCACGACGTTGGTGCTGCCCGCCGGGGACTACGAGGTGAGAGGCACTCGCGGCTTCTTCTACTCCGTCGACAGCGACACCGTGACGGTGACGACCGATGGCATCGCGAGCCTCGACCTCACCATCGATAACCGCGTCGACTCCACCGGCTGGGTCTCGGCCGACTTCCATATCCACGCGCTGCGTAGCCCGGACAGCCAAGTGCCGCACTCGATTCGGGTCCTCCAGGCGCTCACCGAGGGCATCGACGCGCCGGTGATGACCGAGCACGTCGCGTTGCACTCGATGGCCCCCAACATCGTGACGCTGGGACTGCAAGGAGCGGTGCTCGATGTCCCCGGCCAGGAGGTCAGCACCGTCACCTTCGGCCACTTCAACGCCTTCCCCCTGGAGTGGCTCCCCAACCAGGCCAATGGCGGCGGTGTGGTGGAGCATGGCCGCAGCGCCACCGAGCTGTTCGACGGCATCGCCTCTCAATCCGCACTCTACGAGCCCTTCGTGCAGGTCAATCACCCACGGGGCTCATCGGCGATCCAGTCCTACTTTGAATACCTCGGGCTGGATCCCGTGACCGCCGAGCCGACCAAGAACACGTCGAACTGGGACACGCGCTTTGACGGTGTCGAGGTCTTCAACGCCAGCTGCGACGTGGAAGAGTCCTTCCAGGACTGGGTCAATCTCACCAACGCCGGCTTGCGCAAGGCCCTGTCGAGCGGCTCGGATACCCACGGCGAGAACGACCCCATCGGCAAGCCACGCCAGCTGGTTCAGGTCGACCATAGCGCGGTCGAGGCCAACCCGCAGGCCATCGCCGACGCCATGAAGGCGCGCCGTAGCGTGGTGTCGTGTGGGCCCATGGTGACATTCGGTACCGACGATGGCGTCTACGGGCTCGGTGATCTGGCGCCCGTGGCCGGCGACGGCAGCGTGTCGCTACGTGTCCAGGTGCAGGCGCCGGCCTGGCAGGAGCTGGTCGAGGTGCGCGTCCTCAAGAACGGGGCTCTGTTCGACGTCATCCCGATCACCGAGACGGCGCCCGGCGTGCGCCTCGACACGACGGTCAGCGATTCGCCGTTGGAGGACGCCTGGTACATGGTCCAGGTGGTTGGAAGCGGGAGCCTCCTGCCGGTTCACACCGGCGGTCCACCGGCAGCGTTCACCAACCCCATCGAGGTGGACGCCGACGGTGACGGCGTCTGGACACCGCCTGGCGTGAACTGACGCCGCCTGACGGTCGGCTCAGAACGACCCGCTGACGCCGACACCGACGCCCGCGGACGACGGGCCGATGCGCAGGCTCTCGGAGCCTGATCGCTCTCTGGGCATACCGGAGCCGTCGAAGTGGCGCCAGTAGGCGGCGTGGGCGACCACGAAACCCAGCACTGAACCCACGACGACGTCCTCGATGTGGTGTCGGTTATCGGCGACCCGAGTGCTCGCCACCCAGAACGCGGCAGCCAGCAAGCCGGCCTGGGCGAGGGCGCCGATCGCCATGCTGTTGCTGTCAGCCCGCTTGCCCCAGACCATCCGGCCGCCGATCACCAAGGCCCAATAGGTAGCGATGGCGAAGGCGGTGCTCGAGTGTCCGCTGACGAAGGAGCGCTGGCCCGTCTCCACATCTGCCCAGCCATTGTTCAGCGGAGCGCCCGAGAAGCCGGCGCACAGCCCGTCGGGCGACGCCCGATTACCGCAGTGATAGCGGCGCACGCGGTCCTGGAAGTCAGGGCGCAGTCGACCGACACCCGTCTTCAAGATCTCTGTGATCGCTAGAGTCCACAGGAGCGCCTCGGAGTAACCGAGGGTCGCGTCGTGAAGCAGCTGATGGTCCGTGTGGTCCAACCCGTTGGCTCCAGCGACACCCTCCATCACCATGATCCCAGCCAGCCCGACCCCCGCCCAGATGGTGAGGCCCCATTCAGGGACGGTGTTCCCCTGGTGCGGCTCGCCGATAGTGTCGGAGTGGGCCGGACCGAGTATCCCCTGCCAGCGGTCGGGCTCAAACACCGGACCGATCCCTGCCGCCGCGGGCTTCACCGTCCTCAACCCGAGCCAAAGACCAAGCCCGGCGCCCACCGAGAGATAGTCGGCCACGTACTCGACCCGCCACCAACCCTCCTCCGCGTGCCCCTCTGGCTCAACGGCTTGAGCGGGCCCCGCGGGGATCACGGCGAGGACCAGCGACGCAAGCATGCTCAGAGGTGGAGCGCGGCGACCATTCACCGGTGTCATCGAAGCATGAAATGGTCAGCCGTGCGAGCGCGAGGCCTCTAGCCCGCATTTCTCACCAGACTCTGAGCGACGCGCCGGGAGGCTCGAGTGATT
>JAAZYN010000037.1 GCA_014239625.1 Myxococcales bacterium
GCTACGGGGTGATCGTCTTGAAGCGCGGCCGCCGGCAGATCGTCACCGGCACGTATGAGCATGGCGGGGGTGGGCGCCTCCGAGGGAGGGTCACCGGGCGGACCCTGTTCGCGACCTATGACGACCGTCAGAACAGCGGCGACGTGGAGCTGTCGCTCGGGGTCGACGGGGAGTCCCTCCGCGGCCGCTTTCGAATCGCCCGGACCTCCGAGTGGCACCCGTGGATCGGCTTCCGTCGCGGCGGTGACCAGGGCTTCGCCGAAGCGACGCGCGAATGCCACCAGCGGAGGGCGAGCGGCGTAGCGCGCTCGTGGAGCGGCGCCTGGCGTTCCACCTACGGGCCCCTGAACCTCACCCAGAGCGGGCCCCACGTCACGGGTAGCTATCCCTTCCGCGGTCGCGCGGCCACGGTCGACGCTCGCGTCATCGGAAGATGCTTGGCGGTCCAGTACATCGAACGGGACACCGCGGGGCTCGCGGTCTGGGTTCAACAGCCGGATGGAGATGGCTTTCGAGGTCAATGGAGAGTGTATGGAGGCAAGGCGTGGACGACGTGGACAGGCAAGCGCATCGTCGCCCGCAGCAGACCGCTTCGGCTGAAGCCATAGCGGCGGCGGGGCGCTGCCCTCGCGAGGAGTCCTATCACGCTCCCTCGGCTGTTGCTCGGACTCAGCGGCGCCACGCCAGCACGCCACGGCCCAACGGCCGGCGCGAGGTGGTTTACGATCTGCGAGGAGACACCGAGTAGCGCGATTGCGGGCCCTGCGCCGAGGGCGGCGACGACGGGGTTATCCGCAAGGTCCTGAAGGCCAAGCGGGGACGGATTCTCCCGGCGCGAGCGCTGAGAGAACCCGCATCGCCCCACGGAGTATCGCGCGCTACTCGAGCCGTGGCGGCGCCGCGAGCAGCGCCCCGAGGTCGACCACCCCGCCGGACAAAAACAGGTCTCCCGTCTGGAACGGACGAGCCACCGCGTCGCGCACCGTCACCATGGGCGCTCCACCCAAAAGGGCCCCCTCGGGCAACCCGAAGGTGACGTCGTAGACATCGATCTCAGTCCCGACGCGCGTGTCCACCTCTACCCGCAGCCCCTCTCGCCCCGGAACCCCCCGGACGCCGATACCCGGCCCTGACACCGGCACCATCGATGCGCCTGTGGCCAGCCCGACGCGGCGGATGACCCCGCTTCGACTCCGCAGGCGGAAATTTGCCAACGGGTGGACCGAGCGAACGCGCACGTCGGCGCTACCTCCGGAGTGTCGCACCACCTCGACCTGTGGCGGCGGACGGGGAGGCAGGTCCATACGGTGGAAGCCGGCGGTGAGAGACCAGCTCGCGAGCACCTCCAGTCGCCTCTCCTCGGCCCCCTCAGCCAGCTCCAGCGGGACCGGCAGGACCTCGCCCTGGAGGTTCATCGGAGGGGCGAGCATGTACACTCCGGCGGAGGAGGCCGCCGCCCCGGTGGGCGACACTCCCACCAAGGAGATACTCGGGCGCCCGAGGTCGCTCGAGACCGGGGCCGCCATCGCCACAGCTACGCCTATCACCGCGGCCGCCGCCACCGCCACCTGAGCGCGCCGCGGAAAGGACGGCGCCCCCGCCAAGAGGCTCGCCACCACGGCCACCGCCGGAAGGGACACGACGGCGCCGTACATCGCCCCCACAGCGTCCACGAGGCCCGCCGCGATGGGCAGCCACAACAACAGCAGCACAGAGGCCGGCGACGCCCAGACCGCGGGGTGAACGCGGTCGCCCGGGGACCGACCGGCGCCGAAGACAACCAGCGCCGCGGCCAGCGACGGCCAGAGCCACAAGAACCCAAACCCCGGCGCGAGATACATCACCGCCAGACCGACAGCGGCGTTGAGCGCCCACCAGCCCCACCAGGTCGCGAAGGCGCCGCAGGCCCTGCGCAACACACCGCCCAGACCAAGCGTCAGCGCCAGGGCGACCAGCCAGTGCATGGCGACCACCCGATCCAACGCAGACCACCACGGGGCGGGGCTCCCCGTGACCACTCGGAGGGCCTTGTCCAGGGCGAACGCCAGGGCCGTCGTCACGAGGAGCACCGCGATCCAACCCAGCACCGCGCCCAGCAGCCGCCACCGCGCGTAGGTGTCCCGCGGGGCGGCCCAGAGCCCCCCCACCAACAGCGCCACCAGAGCCAACCACGCCAGGGCGCGTGCCCACGGGACGGACACGCGGAGCACCCCGAGCTGGAGCACGTCGACGAACACCGATCCTTGCGATGAGCGCTCGGGGCTCAGCGTCTCGGCGGTCATCAGCGCTCTTACCAGGGCCAGGGCGTTGTCGCCATGGTGCTGCAGCGAGCCCATGTCCAGGTGGTCGAAGTCGTCGCGCGGGGTGTGATAGCCCTGCACATGCCCGATGTACCCAAGGTTGGCGCCAGACGAGAGGGTCTCGCCATAGACCGACATGTCCGTCAGGTTCGGGAGCAGGCGGTAGATCTCCACGTACGCCGAGCTGGTAGCCGGTCGAGGCGCTGAGCCAGCGTAGTGTTCCAGGGTCAGCCGCTCGTCGCCGATCATCTCGAACAGGTAGCTCGGCCCGCGCGTCCCGCGCGCCTCGAGGTTGATGTAATAGACGGCGTCCGCGGCCCAACGGTGGGACGAGGTGAAGGCCTCGGCGCCCAGCAAGCCGATCTCCTCGCCGTCGGTCAGCAACACGATGAGGTCGTGATTGCGTTGCCCGCCCGCCGCCAACAGGGCCCGGACTGACTCCAGCACGGCCGCTACCCCGGCCCCGTCGTCGCTGACGCCAGGAGACGCGCCGACGGTGTCGTAATGAGCTGTCAACACCACGGCTTTGGCGTCCAGCGCGCCGGTCGTCGCCGGCACGCGGGCGAGCACGTTGGTGACCCGCGCACACATCCCAACGCGACCGCACACGAACTCACTGTGCCGCTCGGCGCTGACTCCCAGCGCCAAGAGCTCCGTGAACAGCTGAGCGCTCGCGCGTTCGTGCTCGAGGCTGCCGGTAGGTCGAGGTATCGGCTCGGTGCCGATGATGCGCTGGAGGGTCGCGCGCGCTCGCGCCGCGCTGAACACCTCTGATGGCGCGTCGCTCCCGACGGCCGAGGGCCCCCTGCCTCGCGAGGTGGTGAGGACGGCCACCACGGCCACTGAGAGCGCCGCAAGGACCCACCCTCGCCGCACCCACCGTTCGGTGCCCGGCGTGCAGGGCGCCATGCCGCTGCCCGGGTCTTCTGCCACCTGCTCCTGGGTCACTCCGTGTCGGATTGCTCCCACCCGTCCCTCGCGCCTCGACCCGAGCCCCGGCCGAGTCGGACGCTGGAGCCCGTTGGTTGGTGTCACCCGGACGGACCACCGTGGCTCGCCGTGGCGATTGGCGCCCGGGGTGACCGCCGGGGCAGTGATCGGCAGCCGCTCTTGCATGGCCGCACCGTCCGACGCCCCGTCGTCACCGCGCGCCCGCCGGCCGAGACCGTGAGGTTGACTGCCATACAGACGGTCCATGCTGGGCGACACCATACCAGCTGAGTGCGACCCCACAAAGCAGTGGAGCGGTAGAACCCGTTCTGCTACGGTCCGCTCGATCCCGACCTGTCCCCGCGCCCTGTTGCCCCCTTTTTGTGGAGTGTGAGCGCGCTACCATCGAGGGTACCTATGAAGACGCTTTCCCTGCTCTCAGCACTCCCCCTGATTCTGGCAGCCGGCTGCGCGGACGCCTCGGGGGACGTTGTCGCCGCCGACACCGTGGGCGCAGATCACGCAGGCCACGACATGAGCGCCACCAGCGACAGTGGAGTGGGCGACGCGGGCGACGCGGGCGACGCGAGCGCAGGGGACGCCAACGCGGTTGGGCCCGACGTCGCCGACCCGCCCGACGTGGCCGATGACAGCGCGTTCGCCAAGTACCGCGCCTGTTTTCCACACCTGGTCGACGCGATCAGCCTCGAGATCGAGTTTGACGCGGAGGTCTCGGACACCTGCGCGGGCACCGCTCATCAGGACATCGACGACGTGGACAAGCTCGTGATCATGGGCGACTCCATCAGCGACGGTGCGGGGGCGAGCAGCAACGTGAACGCGTACTTCAGCATCCTGCACGCCAGCCTGGAGACCCACTTCGGTCACTCCATCGAGTTGGTCAACTGCGCCGTCGGCGGCGCGGTCAACTCGGGGCTGGTAGGCCAGATCAACAACTGCTTCACGGCCCAGGAGTCGATGCGGACGTTGGTGGTCTTCACCAGCGGCGGCAACGACATCGCCAACATGGCCTTCAGCAAGCTGTCGACCGCGGACGGGTTGGCCGCGGTCGACACCATGGTGGGCCATCTCGATGCGGCGGTGGCGATGTTCGACGACACGACGCGCTGGCCCGAGGGCGTGTTCGTGGTGTTCGCCGACGTGTACGAATACACCGACGCCACGGCCAACATGAGCAGCTGCCCGCTGGCCGCCCTCGGCGGGCTGAGCGGGACCTGGGAGGCGGGGCTCCCGGTGTTCGCGTACATGACCAGCGAATACGGCCGGATCGCCGCCGAGTACGGGCGTGACGTCATCTTCATGGAGGAGACGTTCTGCGGACATGGGTTCGCCGCTGACAGCCCGGAGTCGCCGTGCAACGAGGTGGCGGGCGACAACTGGTTCAGCTTCGACTGCATCCATCCAAACAACGCTGGCCACAAGGCCATCGCCGACCTCTTCTACTCGGTCGTCACCCAGCAACCTGCGCCCTGACGACCCCGAACGAAGGACCGCTCATCATGCGTCGCAAAGTTCAGCTCTCCAGCCTCACCGTCGGCCGCTGCTTCACCGTCCCGAGCGACGCCGACGGCGCCGCCGAGTCGGGCGAAAAGGCCACCATCGCGCGGTCCGTGATGGCGGCCCACAACGTGTGGAAGATCACCGACTGCGGCTCGGAGGTGACGGCCGTGAACGCCAAAGGCGAGACCATGTCCTTCGACCCTGCCTTCGAGGCCACCGAGATCCCGCGGCAGGGCTACGACCGGATGGTCCAGCGGGGCTGATCGCTGGCCCCGGTTCAGCAGCTGCGCCGCCGAGCAACGAGGGGCTGGTCCGCGCGGGCGACCGCGCGCGCGACCGGCAAACCCACCCCTTGGCCTCCGGCCGCACGCGCTGTATACGCGAGTTTCACCGAACCGAAGATCATCGACCCTCCGAGGCGACATGCACCACCGCACCTGGGCCGCAGCGACACTCCTGCTGGCCACTGCCGGGACACTGGCCTGCCCATCGACCCAGACCAAAACCGCCCCCCCCGCTGAGCGCCGGGTCGAGGCGCCGACGCTGCCACCCGCGCCCGCCCGCAACCGGGTGTCCCCCTTCGACGCGGGCACGCCGTTGCCCGACTCGATCATGGTGCTGGCCGGGCTGCCGAGTTTGCAGTCCGTGGGAGAGCTGGTCAGCGCGATGTCCGCGGCGGCCGGGCTCGGCAACCGCGATGACGTGCTGGAGGTCGAGGCGGTGCTGCTCGACGGGCTCGCGACGGGGTTTGGCTGGAGCGACTCCTCATGGGTCGACCTCAAAGCCCCCCTGTACGCGGTGATGGCAGAGCAGAAGAGATTCCCCGACGCTCTCGCCCTCCTCGTCCCGGTGAACAACTTCGCGGCGGCCCTGGATTCCCTCCCCAAGACGCCTGGGAGCGACGTCGGCCAACACCTCCGCGCTTACCGTCACGAAGGCAAGGCGGTGTACGTGGACGTCGTGGGGCATCACCTGGTGCTCACGAGCCACCCGCAGCTGTTCGACGCGATCAAAGGGACGCTCGCAAAGACCGTGGCCTGGGCACCGCAAGGGATCGGTACGGTCTACCTCCTGGCGAGCACGATCCGCCAGGCGTTCGCCAAGGAGATTCAGAGCATGATGGCGGCGCTGCCCGCGCTGCTGGATCTGGCGGGAGGCAACCCGCTGGTGGACATGGAGTCCATGATCGCCCTGCCGATGGGCGTGTTCGCACAGAGCGACCTGTACCGCCTCACCGCAAAGCGCACCTCCCTGCGCGGCGCAGCGCACATCGGACTGGAGATGGCGATCCTTCCGGTGAGGGGTTCGGGGCTCGCCCAGCTGATGCAGCACCTGTCAAAGGCCAAGCTGCCCTACCCCACCATGATGCCCTCCACCGCATGGCTCGGCGGCCTCAGCGATATGGATCTGCGGGACGTGGCCATGTACCAGCGGTTTGTCAAAGCCCAGACCCGGGTGATCGCGTCGAAGCTGCGCGAGCTGACCGGCGACAAGGCAGCAGATCGGCTGATCGTGTTGGGAGACGACCTGGCAAAGGCCACCACCGGCAAGACCATGTTCGCGCTGCATGCCGACGGCGGGTTCCCTCTGGGGATCTCGGCCCTGGCCTCTTTCGACGGTGAGCTCAAGGCCATGCAGGCCATGTACAACGAGTATGCGGGGTTGTACCTGCCGGTGCTGTGGGGTCAGCTCGTCGACGGACTCCAAGAGTTCGGCGCCGCCGTCCCGAAGCTCAAGCGCGTCACCTCGAAGGCCCTGTTGAAGCTCGCCAACAAACTGCTCAAGAAGGCGGCGCTCCGCCTGAAAACAGTCCACAAAGGCAAGGGCCCGGTGCTGTCCAACGCCCTGGTTCTCGCGGCCACAAAGCGCTCCAAGAAGCAGCACGCCGACACGGACCTCAGCGCGCTTCACCGCGCCCTGGCGTCCGTGGGCGGCACACTGGAGGCCGCCCTCGCCTTCGGGCCGCAGGGCATGTCGATGAGCTTCGGACCCAACGGGCTGGCCAACGCAGAGGCTCTCGCCGGGGGCACCGGCATGGGCGGTTCGAGCCACACCCGCGCCGTCGGCGCGGACGCCGCCATGGTCATGGCGTTCAACGTGGGGGAGTTGGTCAGCGCGCTCAAGGCCGCACCTGTCATCGGGCAGTTCTTCTCCATGGACGCTGTGCCCAGCACCGACGCGGCCGTCATCTCGTTCAACAGTGACGGACGCGAGGGGGTGTTGAGCCTGTCGATGCCCGAGTCCTACATCGAACTCATCGGAAAACTCATGATGTTCTGAGCACGCTCGGGGAACGGTTGGCTCGCGCTGCCCGACGCAGCGGCGTCGGACGAGACAGCCGTCGCCCCGCCTCGGGCCTCGGCGAGGACGCGCTCGTGGGCGCTGCGAACCGGTCGGTCTCGGCCAAGCGGGGCTGTGACCCACTCGGTCTCACGCGAGGCAGCCCGCCGACACTCAGGCGCCGCTGTAGATATCCAGCGCCCGGTGCAGCAGGCGCATCGCCCGGGCCAGGTGATCGGTCCCCAGCACGTAGGCGATGCGGACCTCGTTGATGCCGAGCCCCTCGGTGGCGTAAAATCCGGCGGCCGGGGCGACCATCACCGTCTCCCCCTCGTGGCTGAAGTCGGTCAGCAGCCAGCGCGCGAAGGCCTCGCCATCGTCCACGGGCAGCTGCGGGATCGTATAGAACGCACCCTCGGGCTCCACCGCTCGGACGCCCGGCATGGCGGTCAACGCAGAGTACACCACGTCGCGACGGCGGCGGTACTCGTCAACGGTCTCGGCGATGTATCGCGGATCCCCGGCGAACGCGCGCTGAGCCGCGTACTGCCCCAGCGTGGGTGGCGCTAGCCGCGCCTGCGACATGCGCAACACCGAATCCATGACGTCCGTGTTCCGACTCACCACCGAGCCGACTCGGGCACCACAGAGGCTGAAGCGCTTCGACACGCTGTCGACGACAACCAGGCGTTCGGCGATTCGATCGATCTCTAACATGGTCCGATAGGTATCGGGCGCCTGAGCGAACACGATCTCGCGATAGACCTCGTCGGCGATGATCCACAGGTCGTGGGCGACGGCGATGTCGACGAGGAGATCGAGCTCCGCCCTGGTGTACACCACCCCGGTCGGGTTCGACGGGTTGCACAGCACGATGGCGGCTGTCTTGTCGGTGATCGCCGCCTCGATGCGCTCCCGTGGAGGCAGGTGGAAGCCATCGTCAAAGCGCGTGGTGATGGGCGCGACGGTGACCCCAGCCATCAGGCCGATGCTCCGGTAGTTCGTGTAATAGGGCTCGCAGATGAGCATCTCGTCGCCCGGATTGAGCGTCGCCAGCAACGTGAACAGCAGCGCCTCGCTGCCGCCGGTGGTGACATTGACCTCGTCACGAGACAGCTCGGCGCCCCACCCCGCGTAGTAGGTCCGGACGGCGTCGACGTAGTCCAGGGTGCCGCCGGACAAGCTGTACCCTATCACCGAGCCCCGCGGGAAATCGCGCAGCCCCGCGACGACCTCCGGCGGGGGAGGCAGATCGGGCTGCCCGATGTTGAGGTGCAACACACCGGTGCCGCGAGCCTTGGCGTCGAGCGCCAGGGGCACGAGTTTTCGGATGGGAGAGGCCGGCAGAGCGGCACCGCGGTTGGAGATGGAGCGATTCATCAGCGCCATATACACTTTTTGGGCCGGCCGGTTAACCCGCATGTGTCACGGCCCTTCGGCTGCAACCGACGGATCCTCAGCGATGGCGGGTGCGTGCTCCCGTCGGCTGGCTCGGATCGACGGAGGGTGGCGGCCCGGTCGCCGGTGCCCCCGAGCCCCCTCGTGCACCCTGCGTCGCGGCCGGCGCGCGACGCTGCAGGCTGGCGACCTGCACCAGACCCTCGATCAGGCCGCGGTACCACGGCACGGGGGCGCCGATGAGGCTCTCCCCGCGCGGCTCGACGGCGGACCTGGTTGACGGTTCGTAGGCGCCGGACTACACCGCTGAGACACCGTCGCTCCAGAGGTCAGCGTATGTCTACCGCCTTCCACCGTCTCTTGTCCGTCGAAGCCGTCAGAATCACCGAGGCCGCCGCGTTGGCAGCCGCACGCTGGATGGGGCGAGGAGACGAAAAGGCCGCTGACCACGCGGCGGTCACCGCGATGCGCAACGAGATGGAGCACATCGCGATCGACGGGCGCATCGTCATCGGCGAAGGCGAGCGCGACGAGGCCCCGATGCTCTATATCGGCGAGAAGGTCGGCCGCTGCGCCGACGGGGACTTCGCGTGCGACATCGCGGTGGACCCGCTGGAGGGCACCAGCATCACGGCGCGCGGGGGCAGCAACGCCCTGGCCGTCATCGCGATGGCCCCTCGGGGCGGGCTGCTCCACGCGCCCGACACGTACATGAAGAAGATCGCGGTCGGCAGCGAGGCCGCCGGCGCGATCGACATCCAGGCGTCGGTGACCGAGAACCTTTACCGAATCGCCGCGAAGAAGAACATGGGCGTCGCCGACTTGACCGTGTGCGTCCTCGATCGCCCGCGACACGTCGACATCATCACCGAGGTGCGAGCCGCCGGCGCCCGGGTGTTTCTGATTCAAGACGGCGACGTCTCTGGCGCCGTAGCCTGCGCCGTCGAGGAGTCTCCCGTGGACGTGCTCATGGGCACCGGAGGGGCCCCCGAGGGCGTGCTCGCGGCAGCGGCGCTGCTGGCGTTGGGCGGTGACATCCAGGGCCAGCTCATGTTCCGCAGCGACGAGGAGCGTGAACGCGCCAAGGCGATGAGCATCGGCGATCCGGACCGGGTGCTTCGCATCGACGATATGGCCAGCGGCAACGTCGTCTTCGCTGCCACCGGGGTCACTGACGGCGCCTGGCTGCGCGGCGTCCGCTATGTCGCGGGGGGGGCTCAGACCGAGTCGGTGGTGATGCGCTCCACCTCCGGCACCATCCGGAACATCACGGCGACCCACAACTTCGTCAAGCATCCACGAGGCGACCGCGGCCGGATCTAGCGGCGTGTTTCCTGGAGTTTGGCTGCGACCGGCGGGAACGCAGCGCTGACAAGCGCCCTCCTCGGGCATCTCGACCGGCGTGGGACACCACGTCGCCGGTCTGCGGCCGGCGCGTCGCTCAGCCACCTCTGGCAGACGGGCCCGCGGCCGTCTGCCAGGCGGCGACCGCCCGGAGCTGGGCTCGGCACCCGGCGGGCAGAGCAGGCAGATCGCGTCGGCACGTTGAACTCTGGAAGCCGGCTATGGGTTGTGCTAGGAGGCTCACTCGCCGTCTCCGGCACCCTGTCATCGAAGTTCGTTTCCGAGGGCTATTCCTATGGCGACACGACGCGTCTCGCGCATCCCGCAAAATACGGCGATCATCATCGCCGTAGCCACCCTTGTGGTCGGCTTCATCATTGGTCGCATCACGGCTCCCAAGCCTGCCTCGGATGCCACGCCAGCGACCGTGGCCGCCGCAAAAGGGGCCACCACGGCCGCCCGCTCCGCGACCTCGGGCAAGGCGTATCAAGAGGCCGCGCTGGACCTTGATCCTAGCCCGTCGAAGGGGGCCGCCGACGCACCGGTGGTGATCTACGAGGTCAGCGACTTCGAGTGCCCCTTCTGCTCGCGAGTCAACAAGACCGTCGATCAGGTCGCCGCGGCCTACCCCAACGACGTGAAGATCGTCTTCAAGCACCGCCCCCTGCCCTTCCACAAGAAGGCCCGGCTGGCCTCCATCGCGTCGATGGCGGCGGCCCGCCAAGGACACTTCTGGAAGTACCACGACGTGCTCTTCGCCAATCAGAAGAAGCTCGATCGCGCCAGCCTCATCGGGTTCGCCAAGGGCATCCCCGGCATGGACATGGCGGCCTTCGAGAAAGACCTGGACGACCCCAAGCTGGCGCTCAAGGTCGACAACGACGACGCGGCCGCGCAGGCGGTGGGCGCCACCGGGACCCCAGCGTTCTATGTTAACGGCGTCAAGCTCTCCGGCGCGAAGCCCTTCAGCGACTTCAAAACGGAGATCGACAAGCAGCTGGCCAAGGCCAAGACGCTCGCCAAGGCCAAGGTCCCGCGGGCCCAGATTGCACGTCGGCTGACGGCTCAGGCCGGGGGTACAGCGGCGCAGTTCATCAAGTACATCATCGACGAGAGCCCCGCGCCCAAGCCCAAGCAAGCGGCAAAGCGAACCCCGCCCAAAGAGGACACCAAGACGGTCTGGAAGGTACCGGTCGACGTCACCACCGAGCACATCAAGGGGCCCAAGCACGCGCAGGTGACCATCGTGGAGTTCAGTGACTTCGAGTGCCCTTTCTGTACACGGGTCGGGCCGACCTACGAGAAGATCATGACCGAGTACAAAGGCAAGGTCCGCAAGATCTTCAAGCACACCCCGCTGCCGTTCCACAAGAACGCTCCGCTGGCCCACGCAGCGTCCCTCGCTGCGGGCGAGCAGGGCAAGTTCTGGGAGATGCACAAGCTGCTCTTTGCCAACCAGAAGAAGCTCAAGCGCGCAGACCTCGAGGGGTACGCCGCCCAGGCCGGGGTCAAGGACATGGCCAAGTTCAAAGCCGCCCTCGACAACGGGACCTTCAAGGCACAGATCGACGCGGACATCGAGCTCGGTAAGAAGGTCGGTGCCCGCGGCACGCCGAACGCCTACATCAACGGTCGCCAGCTCAAGGGCGCCAAGGGCTACGCCGACTTCAAGAAGATCATCGACGAAGAGATCGCCAAGACCGACAAGATGCTCGAGGGCGGCACCACCGTGGCTGACCTGTACGACGCCCTCGTCGGAAAGGGTAAGCAGATCATTCCGCCCCCCCCGCTGGACCCGAAGGCCCACAACATCACCATCGGCAGCTCCCCGACCAAGGGGATCAAGGGCGCGCCCATTAGGATTGTCGAGTGGTCTGACTTTCAGTGCCCTTACTGCGCGCGCGTCGGCCCGGGGCTCAAGCAGCTGGTCGCGAAGTATCCCAAGCAGGTCTCGGTGACCTTCAAACAGTACCCGCTGAGCTTCCACAAGCAGGCGTTCAAGGCTGCCGAGGCGTCGCTGGCGGCGGCCGCCCAGGGGAAATTCTGGGAGATGCACGACATCTTGTTTCAGAACATGAAGGCGCTGCACGAAGACAAGCTGCTGGTTTACGCTCAACAGCTGGGGCTGGACATGGAGAAGTTCAAGGCAGACCTCACGGGCGGCACCTATGCGGCTCAGGTGCGAGCCGAGATGAAAGAGGGCAGCGCGATCGGCGTGCGCGGCACCCCTAGCATCTACGTCAACGGCCGGAAGTATCAGGCGCAAGGGCGCACGTTGGACGCCTACGAGAAGGTCTTGTCCAAAGAGCTCGGGCTCAAGGCGGCCAAGTAACGTGGCCGCGCGCGACACCCTGAGAGCCGACATCGCGGCGCTGTATGAGACGCGGACGCTCAAGGACGGACCGAACGGCCGGAGGTACATCGAGGCCGTTCACGAGGTCATCGAGTTGCTCGACGCCGGCGTCGTCCGCGTGGCTGAGCCGCCCACGGCCGAGGGCGGCGAGTGGACCGTCAACGCCTGGATCAAGCAGGCCGTGCTCCTGTATTTCGGTGTGTGCCGTATGCGGACCATCGAGCACGGGCCGTTCGAGTACTTCGACAAGATCCCCCTCAAAAAGCACTTCGAAGGCGCTGGAGTGCGGGTCGTCCCTCCCGCCACGGTGAGAAAGGGGGCGTTTATCGAGAGAGGCGCCGTCCTGATGCCCAGCTACGTCAACATCGGCGCACGCGTGGGCAGCGGCAGTATGGTCGACACGTGGGCCACCGTCGGCTCCTGTGCGCAGATCGGTAAGGGAGTCCACCTGTCGGGCGGGGTCGGCATCGGCGGTGTCCTGGAGCCTCCTGGAGCGCGCCCGGTGATCGTCGAGGATGGCGCCTTCATCGGCAGCCGCTGCATCGTGGTCGAGGGCGTCCGCGTTGGCACCGAGGCCGTCCTGGGGGCTGGCGTCGTGCTGACGAGCTCCACGAAGATCATCGACGTGAGCGCTGCCGAGGCGGTGGTTCACAAGGGCCACGTCCCGCCGCGCTCGGTGGTCATCCCCGGGACGATCCCCAAAGAGTTCCCGGCCGGTACCTACCACGTGCCGGCGGCGCTCATCATCGGCCGGCGAAAAGCGAGCACGGATCGAAAGGTGAGCTTGAACAACGCGCTCCGCGACTTCGGGGTCAGCGTCTAACCCGTGCGCGATTGGGTCCGCTCACGCTGAACATGGCGATGGTCGGGCCTGAAAAGGTCGCGCAGAGGCGCAGAGACGCAGAGGCGCAGAGACGCAGAGACGCAGAGGGGCTATTGCGGGAAGCGGTGGACGAGTCGGGTCATTCCGTCCTTGATCCGCTCGGCGCCGAAGTTCAGCAAGAGCCCAACGCGCAAATCAGCGAGCTTGATGCAGGTGAGC
>JAAZYN010000380.1 GCA_014239625.1 Myxococcales bacterium
AGCGCCTGCCCATCCGAAGGTTGCAGCCGAAGTCTGGTGAGAAATGCGGGCTAAGGCGCTGTGGTACCGGAAGGAGGCTTACCTGCGGTACGTGGGGATGGCGCGAGCGCGGGATGGGTGCGGGGTGTCACGGGCCGGGTGATGCCAGTCCAGCCTGGCAGGCGACTCACCCCAGTGAGCGGACCCAATCGATCACTCGGGTGAGCTACCGCCGATCGTCTATCTCGTTCCCGTTGATGTCCAGCAGCACCTTCAGCGGGTCGGCCTTGTCTTTGGCGACCTCTTTGGCCGTGTCCATGTCGGCCTGGTCATCCGGTATCTTTAGTTTGGTGAAGGTGTCCGCGGCCTCTTTGACTTCCTCGACGTCGCTGAAGGACGCATAGCGGTGCGCCTTGCGGAACTCGTCGAACTGCTTGGCGTTCAGGCCAAATAGGGTCTTGGCCATGAGCTTGTCCGCCGGCAGCCCGCTGAGGCCCGTCATCTGCTTGGTGATGTAGGTGGTGAGGGTCATCGAGAAACCGATGGCGCTGCTTCTTCGAATCGACTGGGCCAAGGCGTCCGCGTTGTCATAGCTCTTGTCGAGCTCGAGCTCCTCGATGATCTCGGCGACCGAGGCAGACTTCAGGAACTCCACGACTCCCGGCTTCTTCGCAAACTTGGGGATCTCGCCTGGGTCGACACCATAGAGACCTTCCGACAGAACCTTTGTCACGCCATCGACCGTCTTCTTCAAGCGCTTCTTCAACGGGTCGACGACCGTTTTTTTGACGAGCTCGTCCGCGGCACGGTCGAAGATGCCCGCCGCTGCTTTCTTCTTGGTCAGACTCTCCCAATAGGCCTTCAGCTTCTCTGGTGCGATCCCCGCCAAGTGCGTCTTCAGGCCTGTCTTGATGCTCGCCTTGCGAGCGGCCACGGTCTCCTGCAGGTTCCTTCGAGCCACCACCAGGTCCTTGGTCGCCGCCTTGGTCTCCTCGCGGGTGCCTTCCAGCAGCGCGATCAGCCCGTCGGACGCGATGCCCTCGCCCAGCACCTCCTTGATGTGCTCCTGCCACTCGCCCTGGATCCCGAGTAACGACTCGAACATCAGGTCGGTCGCCTCCTCGACCAGTGGCCACAAGGCGTCGATCAGAATGTCCTTACCGAGGTGCGGCGTCGCATGCGCCTCCCCGAACAGCGCTTTTTTCCGGAGATGGGTCGCCGCCGCGAGCCCCCCGGCGGTCACGACCTTGGCGACGATACCTGCGCCCCCCGTCAGCCAGACCAGCACGAGCTTGGCGATGTTATCCGCGTACTTGTTCACCCAGGCATCGATCTCGCCCTTCTTGCCGACGAGCCCATCGATCGCCGTGTTCGCGGCCTTGTTGTCGGCCGCCAGTTGTGCGGCCTTGTCCTCGTCGGTGAGGACGTCGGTCCAGATCGTGCTCAGGACCATGTTGGTGGACTCATCGACCTCCATCTGCTCGTTGAACGCAACCTTCAGCGGCAGGAACCCCGAACGCGCGAGCTTCGCCCGCATCAAGACAGCCACAGACGCACCGGCGAGCACCTGCAGGTAGCTGATCTTCAGCTCACCGTGGGTCAGCGCCTCGGCGAAGGCCGCGTCCTCACTCTCCGCGTACTGTGTGATCTTCGAGTGCACCGCGTCGACGGCATCCTTGCGCTGCTCGGGGGTGAGCTTCGCGATCTTGGCCAGGAAGGCGTCCGACACCGTCAGCGGCAAGCTCTGCAGCTGCTGCCGAGTCAAGCGCAACTTGACCACGCACGCCTTCACCTGAGTCCGTAGGATGGCCTCGAGTGGCCCCTTGGGCGCGTTCTTGTGCTTGGCCGCCAGAGACTTCAACTCCGCGGTCAACTCGAGCAGCTTGTCGGCCGACAGTTTGTGCTCCGCCACGTTGGTGAACGTGTCCACGAACTCCTTGCCGGAGCTTCCCTTGATCACCATCGCCAGCTGCTCGGGTCCGCCCTTGAGCGCCTCGTCCACCAGCTGGTCCAGCGTCGTGGTGTACTTCCCTGCGGACAGATCCGACATCACCGACGGCAGGATGGTCATCAGCGCCTTTCGCGTCTTGGCGTCCAACTCCCTGTAGATGGCGGACAACACCGTCGCCTCGTCCTTGGTCTCGCTGGCCTTGGCGGCCGCGACAGCCTGCATCAACAGCACGTGGACCTGCGTCGGAAGAGACCGCTTGACGTTTGCCTGCACCAACAGGTCCAGCTGGACGGCGAACCGCTTTGGATCGCACTGGGTCTTTTGCTGGAGCTGGGCCGTCAGGGACTCTTCGGTGTCGTACGTGCTCAGCTTACCCAGACCGCCGAGCAGCACCTCGACCTTGTCCCTCACGGCCTGGTCTTTAAACAGACTCCTACGGATGCCGAGCATCAACGTCGAATCACCGCGCACCTGAATGATCTCGGACGGCTTCAGCGTCGACGCGTACTTCAACACCTGCTCTGCCGTCGCCAGACCATTGCCCTCGTTGAGCGCCTTCAGCTGCACATAGCCATCGGCGACCGATGGACCGAAAGCGATCCGCGCCTTGATCTGACCGAGCTTGGGGGCATCCTGGACCTGGACCTGGAGCTTCTCCGCCAGCCGCTGCAGCGCGAGCTCGACCATGCCCATGCGCTTGCTGTTCTCCATAGACGGGTCCATGAGCGTCTCGGCCCTCCAATCGTTGAGATAGCCACACAGGAACAGCCGCAGTTGATGCTGGTCCATCGCGCTGATCTGCGCATCGAGGAGCTCCAGGTCGCCGCCACTGACCGCCGCGTTCAGGGAGTGAACCGCCATCCCGTCGCCGGCCTTGCGCGCGTCCGCCTCCTCCTGGCTCTCACCCTCCCGCGGCTCATAGCTCGCTCCGGCCATGGCGTCAGGGAGCCCGGCCGGCGTCTGGAGCAGCGCCAGCATGACCTCTCCGCCGTTGATCTTGGAGAGCGCCTTGACGAGCGGGCCCTGTGTTGCGAGCGCGATCTCCCGCTCCTCGGGCGTGATCGACTCCACGAACTTCTGAATCAGCTCGAAGCTGGTCTTCTTTGCCTCGTCGCCTCCGGCCGCGTCGGCGAGCTGTGCGACCACCCACTCGACCCGCAACATTGCGGCCTTGGTTGCGAACGCCGCCTCCTGGCCTGCTGTGGGCGTCTTCTGTGTGTGCTCAAGGTAAGCGTGGTAGGCCCGAATCCGCTTGATGGCAGCCTGGTCGCTCCGAAGGCGCTGCGCGATGACCATGTCGAGATCTACGAGAAGAGCCAAGGCTTCGGCGCCGTTTGCTTCCTCGAGAAGCGCGATCGACCGGTCGATCTGGAGCCCGTGGGCCATGTCGGCCAGGCCCAGCGCTGCGGCGAACTGGTGACGCAGGTCAGGCCGGCCGTGCTCCAGAACACACAGCATGTAGCTGCTAGTGAAACTCCAGGGCGGCCTCCCCGGAAACCCATCTTCCAAGGCCTTGTAGAGGTTGTCGCCATGAACCGCCTCGTACTCCGATATGAGCTTTGAGTTGCGGCCGCCCAGCAGCATGAGCACCTTCTCGACGTTCTTGTTGCCGATGGCCTGTCCCAGGGCCAGCACGCGCTCGAATATCGACGCGCCCAGCAGGTTGATGAGCTGCTCTTTGTGCGCCTGGCTGCCAACAGGCGCGTCGTTGGGCAGAACCTCGGGCCCGTTGGTCGTGTCGTAGTGGTTCTTTTTCTTGATGTACGGGCTGTCGTGGACCACCACGCTCGTTCTGCCGTCTTTGTGCCTGCCCGATTCCTTTGGGACGGCGTTGTTGGGATCGACCGACTCCTGCGGGCTGTGCCGGTGGACCCTCTTCTTCTTCGGTCCGTCGTACATCGCCACCGACGCCGCCGCAGACGAGACGCCCGCCGACAGCGTGTGTCCTGCGATGGCGGCGTCTGCGACCGCGTCGGCCTCTGCCTCGAGGCCGGCGCGCGACGAGATCTTCGGTGTGCGAAAGCCCATGGCGCCTAGCGGTGCTCGCCCGGACTGTTGCGCAACATGGGCCAGCTCGTGGAACTTCACGTGCGGTGAGCTGTCGGCCAGCGCCACATCGCTCCCCAGAGCGAACCCACGCGTCCCGAGTTGCTCGGTCGCGGCATGAGCCGCCGCGCCCGTGTGGATCCTGGCGTGACTCACGTCGACGCCACTCGCCTGCTGGACCCGAGCCGCATCGCTGGCCGCCACCGGGCTGCTTGGCCCCGAGAGCCCCGCCCGCGCGACGCTCTGAGCGTCCTGACTGTCCGGGCTCAGCAACGCCTGACCCTCATGGTAGGACAGCTGTCGGAGAGCCGGACGGTATCGGTCCAGCGCGCGCCAGCGCCCACTCTCCCTGGCCTCCGTGTCCACGCCCCCTGACGGCTGAGACTCGCGGCGGTTCGCAGACGTCGACGATACGGCGTGCGAGTCAGTAGAGCGTTCGTTCATGAGATGGTCCTGTGAAAGCCTCCCGTCACCGAGAGCGCTCATCGTTTTGCCGAGGCGATCCTCACCGATACAACGAGCCCCGCCGGGCGGCCGCCGAGTCTCCGTTGGTCGGTGCCCTCGGCGATCTCCGAGGCTCGCAGAGGTTCGTACGGCCAACTCGGCTGAATCACTCCACGATGTAAGACCCGTGCAAGACGGGTCCGCATGCTTCACGGCCCTGCGGCTGCAACCGGCGCCGACGCCTCTGGATCGGGGGCGAAAAAAAACAACGCCAAAACAGACACTCAGGGCGCTCTCATCGTCGCCCGGGAGGCGCCGGCCGAGCTCGCGCCAGCGCGGGGGCAGACGTCAGGCTCGCAGCCACATCACGGGGCCAGGGAGCGTGGGCGCTG
>JAAZYN010000381.1 GCA_014239625.1 Myxococcales bacterium
CCATGCGGGCGACACGATCGGTCTCCTTGGCCTTCTTGAGCGAGATGATATCGTCTCTGCTCGTGACGAGCCATGTACCCCAACTCAAATATCGTGTCCCCAACCCTCCGGCTGCTTTTCTGGGTCGCGGCGACGAGCTGGAGCAGCTGGGTGCAGCCCTGGAGCGGGCACCTTTCGCGGTGCTGGTGGGGCCTGGCGGCATGGGCAAGTCTGGCCTCGTGCGGGCGTTTGTCGCCCGGTCGGGGTCGCCCGCGGTCCATGTCGCGGTCCATCCCGACGAAGGCGTCGCACATGTCATCGGCGAGATCTGTCGTGCGTTGAGCGGGGGGCCGGTGGACCACGGGGTCGACCTCGACGCGGCCATGGACATGGCCCTGGCCGCGGCGGATCAACACGGCGCGTCGGTCGTGATCGAGGACGTTCACAACCTCGTGGGCGACGATGCGTGGGCGCTCATCAACACCGTCGGTGACTTCGCCCGCTCCTCGCGTTGGCTCGTGACCAGTCGCGAAGAGCCCATCGCGGCTCGACGTCCCGAGCAGATCGTCCGCCTCGGCCCGCTCGACGACTCACATTGCCTGGCGCTGGCGGCGATGTGCGCTCCGGACGCAGATCAAGCGACTCTCGACGCCGTCGTGGCGCAGGCTTCAGGTTGCCCGTTGGAGGTGCGTCGCGTCGCCATCGCGGTCCGCGAAAAAGGGCGCGCGACCAGCCGGATCCTCGAGAACCTCCCGGTGGCTGGACGCCCCCTGGTGGAGACATTGGCGCACACGACCCTACCCTTGACCCTGGAAGACTTGCGCGAGGCCGTGACCATCCCGATGCCCCGCATCATAGATGCGCTGGTGGCCGGCGGTGTGTTGGCGATCGAGGGTGGCGAGCGGGTCCGCCTCCAGGAGAAGTTGCGCGATGCTGTGGCCCAGGAGCTGGCCCCGGAGCGGAGCGCGAGCATTCGCGCGGCTCTCTCCGACGCCCTCGGCGAGGTGTCGGACCCGGACGCGCTGATGGAGGCGCTGCGCGCGGCCCTTCGTTCACGCGATCTGAGTCGCGCGCGAGACTTGGTCGCGAGGCGGTTTTCGACGCTCACGGCGGATGGCCGCGCCCAGCGGTTGTGGCGCCTGTTGCGGCCCTGCGTGGTAGAGCTGCCTGCCACCACGATGAGGGCCGCGCTAGCCGCGAAGACGTCCGAGTCGCTGCGCTGGGCCGCCGCCCAGACTTCACCTGCGCGCAAGGAACTCGCGCTGCGGCTGGAGTGGGTGCAGGCCCGGCATGTGGTGCGGGTGGGGCGTCAGGGTTTGTTCCAAGATGCGCTCGATCTGGCCGAAGATGCGCGGTCGGTGGGTGACCACGCGATGGCCTTCGCGGCTGTCCTGCATGCTGCAGAAGTCGCCTTTGTGGCAGGGCGTCTGGATGAGGCGACGCAGGCGTTGGACGACATTGGCGAGGCTGAAGGTGGGTTGACGTTGATGGTCCGGCGCGACGCGATGCGCGCGCGCATCGCCGAGATGACGGGCGACCGCGAGCAGGCGCGGAGTTGGGCGCTTGCCGCCGCCGCTAAGGCCGAGGGCCTGCCGGTTGAGGCTCGCGCGGCGGCGCTTCGCCGGGCGCATCTGGTCGCCGCGTCGACTGACCACGGGCAACCCAAGGCGCCGATGCCGGCCGATGGCGGGTTCTGGTCGGTCTTTCTTTGGGGCCTCAAGGCCGGGCTCGATGGCCGCGGTGCCGACGTCGCCAGGGCCCGCGATGTTCTGGATCCATCCACGTTCAACAACCCCACCGAGCATGTCATGCATCAGCTGCTGGGCATGCTCGACGGGATCGTCAATGGACCCACCGATGCGGTGTACAACAACGCCCAGGCAGCGTTCCGGCGGGCTCAAGCCTCGGGTGACTGGCTGGGGTTGCAGTGGGCGGTCGTCGCATACCATCTCGCGACGTGGCTCTGCCTGCGTCGGCCGCCGCGCCCAGTCTGGCCTGAAGGCATGATGCCACCGGCAGCTCCACTGCGTGAGCTCATCGAGTTCCTCGACGAGCTTCATCGGGTCGACGTGGGCGGCGCAGATGACAAGCGGCGTGCTGCCGCATCGGACACGAGGCACTCCGAAAGCGGTCCTCTGGCTGTCGGCCCAGCTTTGGGCCATGCGCTGCTGTCCATGCTTCGTGGGCGGCTCAACGACGCCGCCCTATGGTCCGCGCGGGCGCTGCGTGTAGTCTCCGCGCAGGGGGTGAGGTTCGTCGAGTTCGCCGTGCGATCGGTGCAGCTCATCGCGCTGGTTGCTGGGGGGCGAGAAGCTGCTCTCCAGCGGGCGCTCAATCAGTGCAGCGATCTCGTCGAGCGCATGAACTCTCCAGCTGCTTCGGCGGGGCTCCTGTTCATGGATGCCGTGTTCGCGTCGCACCTGAAGATGGCCGAGCTCGAGTCGCTGGCCGCCCAACCAGATAATAGCGCGATTTGGGCTCACTGGGCTCGCCACATCCTTCGTGGGGATGTTCCGGACGGGCGCTCGCATCAGGTGGTCGTGGGTGCGGTCCGTCAGCGATGGGCCGACTGCAAGATCCGGCGCTTCGGTGATGACCCCTGGTCGTGGCGAAGAGGCTGGGGGGTGGATGAGTCGACCAGGACGGTGTGGCGCGTTGACGGTCGGATTCAGAGCCTGGGCCGAAACACGGTCTCACACAAGCTCCTGAACGTCCTTATCGCGGGGGAGGGCGTCGCGACCAAAGAGCAGCTCGTCGAAGGCGTCTGGGCGACGGAGTACCACCCGTTGCGGGACGACCCGAAGCTTCAAGTGTCGATGGCGCGGCTGCGGAAGCTGATGGGCGACGATGTGCCTGGCGTCGCTCATCTCGTCACCACCCAAGACGGCTACGCTGTGAACCCCGAGGTGCCGTTCACCGTCATCAGCCGCGACGCTGGAGATCGGCCCCGAGGCTGACTGACGGCGCCGCTTGACCGGTTTGATTCGCGCCCCTTCGGCTGCGACCGGCGATATCCAGCGCCGACGGGCGCGACCTTGGCCCCTGCTAGCCCCCATTTCTCACCAACCTCTGGCTCATGCTTGGGATCCTCGGTGCTTTCGCGGCGTGCTCCCTCCAGCCGCTTTGCAGTATGCCCGATACACCTTCAGCGGCTTCCGGTCCGCGCCACCGCGAAATCACTCGAGCCTCCCGGCGCGTCGCTCAGAGTCTGGTGAGAAATGCGGGCTAGCCCGAAACTCCGCTGAGTGAGCTCGGCGGGTGGTGAAACCTATATGATATGATGGGCTTGCCGTCGATGGGGGGGCGCCGCCGCCTTGGGGCGCCATCTGCGCTCCCTACGCGCCTGCGGTCGGAAGCTTCCCGCGCGCGCCCTTGGCTTCCGTCGCTCCGGGCGGCCGACGGCGTCGCCGGTGGCTTGGCGCGACGGTCGGCGCTCTGTGAGGTGCCCCGGGGGGAGTCAGCGCTTCTGTCGCGGCGGACCGGTCACCTGCTGAGGGAGGCCTCACGCTCGGGCAAGGCCAAGGCAGTCCCTTCAAGCGCTCGTTGGTGGCCGGGTGAGGCTAGGCTGAGGTGCTCCACGATGGTCGCTGCGACATCAGTCAACCGCGGTTGGACCTCGAGCTCACCTTGCACCACATTCGGTCCACTCAGAAGAACGAAGACGCGCCTCTGCTCGGGGCGGTCGCGCCCATGCGAGCCGTCCTTACTGCCACCGTGGTCTGTAGTGACCACGACGAGCCATTCGTCGCGATCGTCGCGCGCGTTGAGCGCCGTCAACACTTTGCCGAGGCGGAAGTCCGTCTTGGAGATCGCTCGCAGATATCTCGAGACCTTTGGGTGATGCCCGAACCTATGCCCCGCTGTGTCGACAGCGTCGAGGTGCACGAAGAGCAGCCCCAGGTCCGGGTCCGTCTCCAGAAGCTCCACGGATTTGCGGGTGTTCATTCGATCGCCCCCGTCGCCCTTGACGTTCACTGGAGCATTCGAAAGCAGGCGGGTGTTGATGGGGCGCCAGCCCACCAGCGAGGCCGTGGTGCGGCGCGGGTACTTACGGTGGTACCGGTGAAACACGGTGGGCCAGTCGCTCAGCTTGTTGAGGCTGCGCGAGCGGTTATCCACGACCCCGTGTCGATGGCGATCAACGCCGGTAAGGACCGACGCCCAGCCGGGTCCGCTGAGGGTGACTTCGCCGGCGAGGGCGTCAAAGTGGTAGGCGCCGGCTCGGGCGAGGGCGTCCAGATGTGGCGTGTGGGCCAGCCGCAACGCGTCTGGGCGGAGCCCATCGATCCCCACGAGCAGGACGCGTCGAGCGCCCATGGTCGCTGTTGTTAGGGCCTCGCGGGGCTCAGCGAGCACCAAAGGCTGGCCACCAGCGATCGGAGGCGCGGGGTCGTCAACGTGTTCTGGGGTCGTGTTCTCGGCTTCGATCTGTCCTTGGTCGACCTGCCCATCCGTCCCGCGCAGAGTCGCGTGAGTCTCAGCGAGCTGCGCTGCGCCCTTGTCGCCGTCGAGCTCCGTGTCGCGCGACGGGGCGCCCAGGGAGGTGCTGGCCTTGTGCGCCATGGCCACACCGGTCGGGGAGTCACACAGGGGGGTCGCGGGGAGCACGGCCAGCGCCGCGAGGACCAGCCATCCAGGTTTGAGGCGCAGGCCACCGCGCAAGGCGTTGGCTCGTCGCCGGTGCGCTCTGACGCATCCCACCGTCATGCTCAATGGCATCGTGCGGTCGTAAATGCTCGTGTCTTCCATGGCCACGTGGCTTCGCCCTCCCCAGCCGCCTGGGTCATATGGAGAAGCTACGATGAGCCCTGGCGAGCAGCCAGAAAAT
>JAAZYN010000382.1 GCA_014239625.1 Myxococcales bacterium
GGTGGGTGCTCACGGTGCTGGCGCTGATGCACAGCTCGTTGGCGATGTCATTGGTCTGGCGGCCCTCTACGAGGAGCACCAATATCTGGTGCTCCCGCGCGCTCAGAGACTCGATGGCGCCGCTCTGAGGCTCGAGCAGTCGCTCGGCCACGCGGTCGGTGATGTAACGCCCTCCCCCCGCCACTCGACGAATCGCTGCGATGACCTCCTCCACAGGGCGGCTTTTGGACAGGTAGGCTCGCGCTCCGGCGCGAAGTAATCGGGGCCCGTACTGCTCCTCGGGGTACATCGAGTAGACGACGACCCGCACGCGCTCGGCCACCGTGCTCAGCTGGTCGAGCAGCTCGAACCCGCCGCCGCCGGGCAGCGACAGATCCAGCACCAGGACGTCCCACGTGGCGCCGGCGCGCGCTTCGTCCAGGGCGGTCCGCGCGTCGGCTGCGGTCCCGACGAGGGTCATGTCGGGTAAGGCGTCGATGATCCGACCCAGACCGTCCCGCACCACGGCGTGGTCGTCGACGACGTAGACACCAATCACTCGCGCGCGCCTCCTGCGTTCAACCGATTCAACCCACTAACCGAATGATCTCTAACATAGAACACGACCACGCGGGTGCCCCCCTCGGCGCCCTCTTCGATGGTCAACTCCGCCCCCAGCTCCTCGGCCCGCTCGCGCAGGCTGGAGAGCCCGATCCCCGAACGACCGGCGCGCTCGCGACCTGGGGCGCTCAGACCCACCCCGTCATCGACCACGCTCAGGCGCACTCCGGCCCCGTGTGCTTGGGCCGACACCGTTATCACCGTGGCCGAGCCGTGCTTCAGCGCGTTGGTCAGAGCCTCCTGGATCATCCGGTACAACGACGTCGCCACGTCCGTGGCGAGCGCAGGCAGCGGCCCCAGCTCGCAGCGGAGCTCCGCCGTGGTGCTGGGCTGCGCGGAGCCCACGGTGCGCTCGATGCGCTCCGACAACGTGTCGCTCGCCACCTCCTCTTCGAGGACCTCGCGGATCTGCAGCTCCAGCGTCGCCAGCAGCTCGGTCATGCGCTCCGCCGCGGCAGAGTCACCCCCATCCCTGGTCATCTCCCTGAGCTGGGCCGCAGACGCCGTCAGAAAATGCTCCGCCTGACCCGACAGCTCGCGCTGCACGAGCAGCCGCTCCTCCTCGTGGAGGACCGTCAGCCGCCGGGTCAGCCCGGCCAGCTCCGCGGTTCGCTCCTGGACCAGCCCCTCCAGGGCCTCGTTGGCTGCGGTCAGAGCGCGTGACCTCAGAAACTGTTGCCACAGCAGGTAGTAGTAGATGTGCCCCACGGCCACGCTCGCCAGCGTGGCGACGATGAGGCTGATCAAGAAGCTCCCGAAGTGAGCGTTGTGGAGCTGCTCGGGCCGCAGGATCAAAAAGAGGGTCAGAAAACCCGCGGACACGCCACTGGTAGCCGCCACCCGCACCCAGAACGGGTGCACCAGCACGATACAGAACAGGGGCACCAGGATGCACACGTCGATCCACGGAGCGTCGAAGGCTGTGGAGTCGCCGAGCATCGCAGCGGCGAGACCGCTC
The DNA here is from genome assembly GCA_014239625.1 of Myxococcales bacterium. GTDB lineage: Bacteria > Myxococcota_A > UBA9042 > PHBI01 > JAAZYN01 > JAAZYN01. Next base: position 1,559 of record JAAZYN010000382.1, read on the forward strand.
GCCAGGGCAAACGGGATCAGCACCAGATCTGCGTGGCGACGGAAGTACGAGAGGCGAGCGGCCATCCACGCCAACGCCCAGACGGCGAGGATACCGACTCGGAACAGGCCGATCTTGAGGGCCACGTCGCCCGGCAGCGCCAGATCGGTGGGCCACAAGCCCAACAGCACGACGACCTGCGCCAGGCCGAGCGCGACCACCCCCTGGTACGTGCGGTGCTGGCGCACCGTCTCGAAAGCCTGGGCCGTCTCCGGGTCCGGCCACGGGCACCGGATGGCGCCAACCAGCTGCCGCCACTGCAGACCCATCATGCGAGATCTCCGACGGGGGCGACGGGGAGGGTGAGGGTGAGGGTGATCCGGTTCGCCGGTTGACCGGCCGCCGAGCGACCCACCTCCAGCCTCCCACGCAGCGCCCGGGCCCGCTCGGTGAGGAACATGAGGCTCTGCTTCTGAGCGGCGATCGCGGAGAGGTCTGGGGCGTCGGCGACGGCCTCTGCGGAAAACGACACGCCCTCCAGATCATGGTGGAGGCGGAACGATACGCGCTCTGGGGCCGGCGCCAGGAGAGCATCGAGCGCGCTCTCGACGGCTCGAAACAAGCCCATGGCGGTGTCCGGATCCACCGCCGCGGCGGCCTCGTCGATCCGGTGGTGAATCACCGCGCCCGTGCGGTGCCCTTCGTGAAACGCCAGCCACTCCAACGCCGCCGGCAGGCCGAGGTCATCGAGGACCGTCGGCCGTAAGCGCATCAAGACCGTGCGGAGGCTCTCGAAGAGCGCGTCCAGCGGCTCCGCCAGCGACGCCAGGTCGCCGCCCGCTGAGGGCGCGCCGTCAGTGGGGGCCAGCCGGGCGAGGCCCAGCTCCAGGCGAAGACCGGTCAAGGTCTGCCCCGTGGCGTCGTGCAGCTCGCGGCCCAGGCGCGCGCGCTCCGCCTCGCGCTTCGCGGTGATGCCGTCGTAGGCGCGGTGGAGCTGCTCTCTGCGCTCCCGAACCCTGTCCTCCAGCTCCTCCCCCGAGCGCTGTAGCTGACGCCCAACCAGGAAGCTGTGGCGAGCGGCGTTCCGGATAACCTGCCCCGAGGCCACCGCGATGAGCCCCATCGAGCTCAGCGTCACCAGATGCACCAGACCACCCTCGAAGGACGGATCGGAGCCTATGAGCAGGGCCGCCACCCAGGTCGACGTCACGATGACCGTGAGCAGGATTCGCCGGGCCAGCGGGACGGACAACGGGGTGAGCCCGAAGGGCAGCAGCAGCGCCAGGTCGATGGCTCCCGAGCGCAGGTCGAAGAGAGGCCCGAGAGAGAACGCCGCGTTGGCGCTGAGCACCCCCGCGAGCATGATCAACACCACCGCCGGGCGGGTGGCGAGAGGCTTGGTCCAGGCGGCAACGCCGAGACAGACGAGGGACACGATCACCGCGATCCGAAACCGGGTCATCGCGTCCACGGCGCTCTGGTGTTGGTCCACGACGAACCAGCGGTCGAGGGGCCAGAAGGCGACGAAGCCGACGGTCAGACCCCAGAGCGCGATCCGCACGTAGATGGTGGAGATCTCGAGAGCCCGCTCGTCGAAGGCGCGGGCCTCCGCGTCCGACATGGCGACGTCGGTGAAGAGGTTGGGCAACCGTCCCCCTGCCCAGGGTCGAGGCTCAACCGCCATGGAGCTCGTCGCCCAGCGACGGCGCGATCGCCGCGCTGGGTCGCCGCAGAGGTGACCACGCCCGCTGCCAGGTGCTCGAAATCACTACCTCCGCCCGGCGCGTTGCGGGAGCACATCGTCAGATGATTCGCTCGCTGATCCCACAGGGCGCCAGTGTAGCCGAAGGCGTCCCAACGTGCGACGCCGGCCAGTCCGCGCCACCGCACGATGGGCGTGGCCTCCCGACGCGTCGCTCGGACCGCCGTGAGACCTGCGGGCCAACCCGGAGGGTTCACGTCTGTCCGGCTGCAACCGGCGGATGCGCACCTGGTTTGTGGTCATCCGGGCGCTCTGGGGGTATCGATGAGACTATGAAGGTTGCAGTGCTTCAAGGTGGTCGCAGCGGCGAGCACGACATCTCGCTGGCGAGCGCCCGAGCCGTCGAGGGCGCGCTCACCTCGCTGGGCTATGAGCCGTGGCCGCTGGTCTTCGGCAGGCTGGGGGGGGCGCGCTGGCCGGGTGGCGCTGGCAGCTTCGCGCAGGCCCTGCTGGCGCTCGAGGCCACGGAGGTGGACTGCGCGGTGATCGCCATGCACGGTGCGGATGGCGAGGACGGTCGGATTCAGGCGGCGCTGGAGCTGTGCGAGGTCGCCTATCAGGGTTCCCGCGTGACCTCGTCGGCGGTCGCCCTCGACAAAGCGCGAACGAAGACGGTCTATCGGGCCGTGGGATTACCCGTGGCCGAGGATGTCGTGGTGGCCGCGGGAGACGACCCGGCCTGGAGCGCCCTCGCCGAACAGATCGGCCTGCCATGTGTGCTCAAGACCGCCGAGAGCGGCTCATCGGTGGGTATCGAGATCATCGACTCGGAGACCCAGCTGGCCGAGCGAGGCGCGGCGCTGCTGGCGACCGGGACGGACAGTCTGATGGTGGAGCGATACGTCACCGGGCGCGAGTTCACGGTGGCTGTGCTCGAAGACCTCGACGGCAGCCTTCGCGCCCTGCCGCCCGTCGAGATTCGGCCGGTGGTCGCCCGCTTCTTCGACTATACCGCCAAGTACACTCCAGGCGCGACCGACGAGATCTGCCCGGCCCCCATCGACGACGACCTGGCCGATCACTTCGCCGCGCTGGGGATCGCAGCGCACAGGGCGCTCGGTTGCAGACACTACAGCCGGACCGACGTGATCCTGTGCGAAGACACGCAGACCTCGGTGCTGCTGGAGACCAACACGCTGCCCGGGTTGACTCCCCTCAGCCTCTTTCCGAAGGCCGCGGTGGCGGCGGGGATGAGCTTCGCCGAGCTGGTCCGCCGGCTCGTCGACCTCGCCCTGCGCGAGCGGGCCTCTCCTCGCCCCTTCGACGGAGGCGGTTGAGCCGGTGGGTCCTCGGCCCTCCGGTGGACCCGATGGGACGTCGCACAGGTCGACCTTGATGTTGCACGCAGCCGGTCAGAAGGGTTGACGCCAGGATTCGCCAGCCGTTTCCGCCGCCGCCCCAGGAGCAGCGAGCAGCGGCGGTCGGCCGAGCGATGCGGCTGTGGCGGCGTTCGGCACTGACGCTGAGCGCCGTTT
>JAAZYN010000383.1 GCA_014239625.1 Myxococcales bacterium
CCGGCAGCACTACGCCTCCTTGGTTTCCCTCGAAGTTCCATGAATGTTCCGGGCTCGCTCACGGGCCTTCGTTGGTGTCGCTCGAAGTCCTATGAATCATGCCGGGAGGCCCGCATGAATCAACCGATCCCCCAGGTGGTTCATCCGATCTCCAGCGAGGCGCCGGCAGCGTGGAGTGGTGGCGCGGACTGCAGGCCGGGGTTGTGGTACTCAGCGTGCTTCACCTCGGCCGGAGGTGCCTCCTCGACCGTTTAGATCAGCGCTTCATTGCCGAGGTCTCGATCCGCCCGGTGTCGTGACGGCCAACCATCGGCGGCCTGTCTGAGCACCCGCGTCGGGGCTGATGTCGTTGGGCCCCAGTGGGCGTGCGCGTATGCCCTACAGCGGGTTGTAGAAGTTCAGGCTGGTCGGCATCGTCGGCTCGGAGTCCGACACCCCGCCCACGACGAGGCCGACGCCGGTCGGCGCTGTCACCGCGCGGGCACCCAGACGCCCCTCCGGGAGATATGGGATCAGGGGCCCGGCCGCGGGGTCGCTGTTGCTGACGGCGGTGTCGATGACGATGGAGTTGTTCGAGCTGTTGGCGTTGACATATTCGTAGATGATTTCGATCTCATCGAGCGCCGTGATGCCGTCGCTCCCGCCTGCCATGAGCACGGAGTTGTTTCCCAGGTATACGGCGCTGTGACCGCCACGGGCCCGCTTCAGCTTGAAACCAGAGGACTCCGTGAATGTCTGGGTCGAGATGTCGAAGACGTCGATGATGGTCGAGGCCTGAGTGCGGTCGGCCGTCAGGTAGCCGCCGATGACGTAGACGAAGTCGCGGCTCGGGATCCACACCGAGCTCAGCTGAGTGCGCGGTGAGCCCAGCTTCTGGGACAGCTCCAACATGCGATCGGAGGCTGCGTCGTATACGAACACCGCGTCCGACAGGTCCCCTTCCTGATCCTCTCCCCCCGCGATCAACACCGACGGCGCGGGGCGGCCCGGTGGCCAGAAGAGAGTGGCCGTGTGGTGCCTGAGCGTCGCATTGCCCGGCATCTCTTTAGCGCCGGTGGAGCCCGCCGTGGGGTTCCAGACCTCGTAGGTGCCCGCGGTGCCGTCGTCGCCGCCAACAAACAACACCGTGAAGCTGTTTTCATCGATGAGCGACGCGGTGTGCGCTGCCCGCGCGGCCGCGAGCTCGGCCGAGAGCACGTTGACCTTCGGCTGGCACGTGCCCTGGTGGCATGTCTGACCTGGGTCGGGCTGGCCATCTGCTCTGAGGCATTCGGCGCCCGTGCCACAGCTTGCCCCCGTCGGGGAGCCCGGCTGATAGACCTCGACGCGCGACAGCGCCTGGGTCTGCCCGCTGATGTTCGCGTAGCCGCCGGCGATGAGCAGCTGCCCTGTGTTGAGCGCCGTCGCTGTATGCCAGACGCGAGGGAAATACATCGGCGGGTGGGTTCGCACCGAGTTGTCGCTGGTCTCTATCACTTCGAGTGTGTTCTTGAAGGTCTCCGGGCTGCCAGGCTCCCACCAGTTCTCGCCGGTGTCGCTCAGCGTCTTTCCGCCGGCGATGACGATCTCGTTGGCCGGTGTCACGGTGACAGTATGCCCGACGCGACCCTCCGAGAGGCTCACCGGGAGCCGGCTGTCCGAATGAGTCAGCTGGGCGAAGGCGTTGATTCGCGTCATCATCACGGTCTGAAGCGTGGGCTGTTGGCCGGCGACGCAGTCGACCGGGATGGTCTTGCCGCGCGAGAGCAATGAGCCCAGGCCACCACCGACGGCCGCCGTCCACCCTTCGACGACGATCTGCACGTCCGCACCAAAGGGGACGTAGGGCACGCTGCCACCCCCACCCGGCGAGTACGTGACGGTGCTCGCGTCGCCCGTAGGGACCCCGTCTACTTCAGCCGCCAGGCGCAGAAACCCGACGCCGGTGAAGGGGTCGTGATTGGCTGGCGCATAGACCCCCACCTGAAAGCAGAGGGCTGCCGGATCATCGCCCGCGCATGCGGACACGAAAAACGTCAACCATGCTGCGGCTGAGTACCTGAGCCATCGCCTCAGGCCGAGTCCCCAAATCGTTTTCCGTGTCGGGCGCGTGTGCCCCATCATCACCATCACTCTAGGTCCCGTGTGTTCTCATCACCATTTGACGTCGGCCCTGAACCCTGCCGGGGTGCTCTCCCCGCCGGTCCCCAGAACCACGCCGGCAGCCGTCGCTCCGCCAACCACAGCGACGCCGACGATCGTCCACACCCACCACTTCTCATACCAGGCCTCGTCGCCTGACGGGTCGCCAGGGGATTCCCACGGGTTGGTGGGGTTGCCGATGCTCCCCTGAGCGCCGGCCGCGGCGACCGGGGCAGGGGCGGGGGACATGACCGGGGCAGGGGCCGGGCTGATCGTGGGCTTCACCTGAACCGGCACCGGCTTGGCTCCGCCTGTGCCCGCAGAGGAAGATGGATAGGGGGCTGGCGGCACCGGTGGTGCGGGGAAGGGCGCTGGCGCGGGATAAGGCGGCGTGACCGCAGGGCGCGGCTTTGTTCCAGGTCGGACTGGCGCAGGGCGAGGCTTGGGGGCTGGGGCCACGACCACAGGGGCCTTGGGCTTGGGGCGATAGGGTGCCGGCCGGGCCACGGGTTTCGTGGGCGCAGCGGGCTGGGGCTTGGCCACCGGCGAGGGGGTCGGCTTGACCGCCACGGCCTTCGGCTCGATGGGCTTGTAGATTCGGCTCCGCGTGTCGACGATGCGGGTCCGAGGGAACACCGCCAGGGCCTGCAGGATGCGCTCTTCGAGTTGGAGCAGCGAGGCTTGCATGATGGACAGCTGGGTGTCGATCTTGACCCACTCGAGCTCGGCGACGTGACCTTGACTCGGGTTGAAGAGGAACGCGGCGACGTCGTAGTGGCCGTCGTTCTTTCGGATGAAGGTCATGATGATGCCCGCGAGCCCATGCCGCGCGCAGAGCGTCTTTGCGTAGTCGCGAAACCGCTTGTTGAAGGTTCCCGCCTTGGCCACACCGATCAGGCTCTTGGGCTTGGTCGGCGCAGCCTGTGGTGTGCGCGCGGTGGCGGACGGTTTGAGGCGCGCGACCACCATCTGATCGGTCAGCTTCGCGGTCACCTTCTTGGCCCACGGCTTCGTCCCGTCGGCGACCACGCGGATGATGTGAGATCCACGATAGAGCCCGTTGATGGTCACTGGCGCTGTCCCTTGGAGGACGCCATCGAGAAACACCTCCGCGCCCTTGACGCTCGCGGTGACCTGAACCCGGCCTTTCTCTGGGCGAGAGTAGAGCATCTGCAGCCGCTTGAGGGCGGTGAGCATCTCTTTGGGGACATTGCGCTTGTCCAACACGGTGTTCGGCCGAAGGATGATCACTTCGGCCAGGGCGTCCTCTCCGTTGTCGTCGTACTCCGCCATGAAGTAGGCCGTGGCGCGCCCGAGCAGGGCCTCGACGTACTTGTCGAAGTCGACCAGCTGAGCGAACCGCTTTTCGTACCAGCCCTTGGCCTTCTTGAAGGCTTTCTGAGCCGCCATGAACTTCTTCTTCTCCAGCAGCTCCTTGCCTCTCCACAGAGCCTTGTCGGCCTTCGCGATAGTCGGATCTTTGGAGACGGCCCGCGGCGCGGCCTTGACGGGAGCGCTGCCGAGCCGGCCGATGGTGACCACGGAGAGCTTCCGGTTCATCGCCAGGATCGTTCGGAAATACTCGTCGATCTTGGGCTGGATGAGCCCCGACACGTTTGGGCCTCGTTGTAGCGGGACCAGCAGGACCTTGGGCTTGTCAGCGCTCCGAGCGCCGGCCGGAGGGGCCAGCAGCAACGGCGGCAAGGCCAGCGTGACAGCCAGCAGCGCTACACAAAGTCGACGCAGTATGTCGGGAGAAGTCTTCAACTGGATGTCATTTGCCATCGTCGTGCCCTGCCAAAGTGAAGAACGACGCCGCCGGAGTGTGGCTCCCACAGGGCTTTCTCGCGAGCGAGAGCCGGGATACTAAGAGATCTCGGCCAGGGATGCGACCCGATCTTGGACGACCTCGCTCGTTATGTGTCGAAATCTTACGACGACGGGCAGTTGGCTCCGAGAGATGGGGCGCTCAAAGGGTGACGAACAGACGCGTTCGAGCTATAGCACGGCCGGTGACCCAAGACGCTCCAGAGCCCACAGCGCCGGTTGTAACCGGCCGTGAGGTCGGCGCTGCGCTGGGGTTGCTCTACGGTGGGACGTTGCTGGTGTTGGTGCTGTCCTTCGCCGTGCCAGGGTTGCGGTCCTGGCAGCAGCCGATCCTGGCGGTCTTCCTGGTGATGATCCCCTCCTTTGTGCTGCGACGCCATGCGTCGCCGCTCAGCATCGACGATCTCGGCGTGGGCCTCGGGCCCTGGCGGCTGACGCTGGTGACATCGGCGCTCACCATGGCCGTGGTGTTCAGCCTGTTCGCGTTGGGCTTTCACCTCTGGGTCACCGCCGTGTCCAACGCGACCCCGGTCTTCGAATCGTCTCAGCTCCTTCAGTGGCGAAGCAGCGGAGGCCTGCTCGAGCTCATCGCGGGCGACGAGCTCGAGCGAGCCCCCCAGGACGTGTGCCGTGAGTCGGGGCGGCGCGACCGGGTGCGGGTATGGTTCGCCCCCCACAGTTCGCCCAAAGGCCAGCGGGGGATGTACGTCGTGGGCCCCGCCGACAAGCGCCTGAGCGTGGCGATTCGCGCGCTTCCGGGAGGGGTCGGGGCGGCGTGGCGGTTGAAGTGCACCGCCGGCGGTGGGCTGGTCCGGGCCGGGCG
>JAAZYN010000384.1 GCA_014239625.1 Myxococcales bacterium
CAGCCTATGCAGATCGCTTATTGGATGATCTGGAAAGCCTGGATTGGCCGGAGTCCATCAAAGCGATGCAGCGCAACTGGATCGGCAAGTCCGTGGGCGCCGAGTGCGACTTTGCGCTGGACGGCCACGACGAGACGCTTCGGATCTACACGACCCGTCCCGACACCCTGTTCGGCGCGACCTACATGGTCCTGGCGCCCGAACACCACCTCGCCTCGGCGGTGACCACCGAGCCGCAGCGCGCGGCCGTCGACGCGTACGTTCGCTCGGCGTCGCTGAAGAGTGACCTGGACCGGACCGACCTGGCGAAAGAAAAGAGCGGGGTCTTCACCGGCAGCTACGCGGTCAACCCGGTCAATGGACGGAAGATCCCGGTCTGGATCGCCGACTACGTGCTCATCAGCTATGGCACCGGCGCGATCATGGCCGTCCCGGCGCACGACCAGCGGGACTGGGACTTCGCCAAGACGTTCGATCTTCCGATGACCCCGGTGGTGGCGCTCCCCGACGGCGCCGAGCCGGATGTCAGCGAGGGGGCCTACACCGGTGAGGGCAGGGCGATCAACTCGGGCCCGTTCGACGGGCTGACCACGGCGGAGTTCAAGCGCGCCATCGGCGAGTGGCTCGCTGACAAGGGGCTCGGGAACGAGGCCGTGAACTATCGACTCCGCGATTGGTTGTTCTCGCGGCAGCGTTACTGGGGTGAGCCGTTCCCGATGCTCCACCTGGAGGACGGCACCACCAAACCGGTGCCCCTGGATTCACTGCCGCTGATGCTCCCCAGCGTGGAGACCTATCAGCCGTCGGGGACCGGGGAGAGCCCGCTGGCGACGATCACGCAGTGGGTGGAGACCACCGATCCCGAGACCGGCGCGCCCGCGCGTCGCGAGACCAACACGATGCCGCAATGGGCGGGGTCCTGCTGGTACTATCTGCGCTACGCTGACCCGGACAACACCGAGCTGCCCATCGGCGAGGCCGCCGATGACTACTGGTTGCCCGTGGATCTGTACGTCGGTGGCGCCGAGCATGCGGTCCTGCATCTGTTGTACGCGCGTTTTTGGCACAAAGTGCTCTATGACGCGGGGGTGGTGAGCACCAAAGAGCCGTTCCGGAAGCTCGTGAACCAGGGGATGATCCTTGGCGTGGCGTACCGCTACTTCATCGACGATGACGGCACCGAGCTCGGTGCCGAGGCCGTCGATGGCGCCAGCCTCACCTCGAAGGCCACGGGTAAACGCCTGCAAGCGGTCTATGTTCCCACGGTCGATGTGCGCTGGGTCAAAGACGACAGCGGCACCAAAGTCGCCATGCACCCGACCAATGACGTGACGCTCGAAGAGCTCGTCGAGAAGATGTCGAAGGCGCGCGGCAACGTGGTGAATCCCGACGACGTCGTCGCCGAGTACGGAGCCGACGCGTTGCGCATGTACGAGATGTTCATGGGCCCGCTCGAAGCGGTGAAGCCGTGGAACACGAAAGACATCGTAGGCGTCAGCCGATTCTTGGACCGGGTCTGGAAGATCGGCCAACGTCCGACCACCGAGGACGCCCCCGGCGACGCCCTCGACAAGCTCCGACATCGAACCATCAAGAAGGTCACCGACGACATCGAGGGGATGCGCTTCAACACCGCCATCAGCCAGCTGATGGTCATGAGCAACGAGCTCAACAAGCACGAGGCCATCCCGGGCACGCTCTTGGAGGACTTCCTGAAGTGTCTGGGCCCGTTCGCTCCTCATATCGTCGAGGAGCTGTGGCGCAAGCTGGGGCACCCCGCCTCTATCGCCAACGAGGCCTGGCCGACGTTTGACCCGGCACGGTGCGTCGACGCCGACGTCGAGATCGTGGTGCAGGTCAACGGCAAGGTTCGTTTTCGCTTCACCGCTGAAAAGGGCGCATCAAAAGACGCGTTGGAGGCCGCCGCCATGGCTGAGGACCGGGTCCAGCGGTTCATCGATGGGAAGACGGTCCGGCGCGTCATCGTCGTGCCCGACAGGCTGGTGAACATCGTCGCCAACTAGTGCCTTGCATGAACACGCCGCGTCTCAACTCATCGCTTGGTTGCCGCCTGCCCACGTCGCGCGGGCTTGAAGTGTCCGCGGCCCACCCTTCACCCTCGTGTCCTGGCCGGGCTCAGGTCGCAGCCGATTCAACCTCGCGTACTCTCCGCACAGCGCACTAGCACTAGCCGCCCGCATGGGGCTCTGGAATCCATGGACTTCAACGCATCCGCTCGAATCGACCACGACGCTGACGAGATCGTGCAGCTGATGATTCAGCGGATGGACCAGCTCGCGCCTCACCTGCCGCACGTCGACGCCATCGAGACCCTCGAGCGGGAGACCCTGCCTCAGGGGCGGATCCGCGTCGTGCGTCGCTGGCGGGGAAATCGCCAGGCTGCGCCAAGGGTCATCCGGCCGTTCGTCTGCGACGACAGCGTGCAGTGGCTCCGCACCGGGATCTGGAATCCGGACGATCGCAGCGTCGAGTGGAAATTCCAGAGCACCCGGTCTGCCCACTGCGAGTGCTCGGGGGTCACCTCCTATCGCCCTCACGCCGACGTTCGGAGGGCAGCGACGGAGCTCGCGATCCAGGGTAGCCTTCGGGTCCACCCGGAGCTGCTACCGAAGATCCCCAAGTTTCTCGCCAGACGCCTGTCTTCAGAGATCGAGACGTTCGTGATTCGCATGATCACACCCAGTATCAGCACCATCGCCGCTGGCCTCGACGCCTACTTCGGGCAGTGGTCCGGCGAGGGCAAAGAGGGCGTCGACGCGTCCCAGGGGGGGGCTCATGCTTGACGCTCGGCGGCTCGGCGCGGCGCTGGCAGCGAGCTCTGCGCCTGGCGCCATCTACGCCGCGTGGTGGAGCGGGGTAGGGGACGCGCGCTGGCATGTCTGGCTGCTGGCGGTCCTCATCGCCGCCCTCATCGGCCTACTCACCTGGCCCGTGTTCATCCCCGACGAGCGTGGGAGTCAGCGACCCGGGGCAGGCTTCGCCGCGCTGTTCAGCGCTAGCGTCGGGATGCTCGCCGGAGCGATCACGGCGTTCCCCATGGGGGCGGTCTTTGGCTTCGTCTCCGGCCTCGTAGGGGGCGCCGTGACGGCCCTGATGTGGTCTCTGCTTGCCGCCAGGCCCCCGGTCTTTCGCGGCGCCGTGTCGGCCTCTACGGGGGGCTTGGTGGCCCTGCTCGGGGTGGCGTGGTGGTTGGCATGAGTGGCTCTACCTTCGGTCACCTGTTTCGCGTGACGACCTTTGGCGAGAGTCACGGGCCAGCGCTTGGGGCCATCGTCGACGGGTGCCCCCCCCGGCTCGCGTTGTCGCCCGACGACATCCAGCCGGACCTCGACCGCCGCAAGCCTGGGCAAGGGAAGCTGTCGAGCCAGCGCCGAGAGAAAGACCAGGTCCGGATCCTGTCCGGCGTCGTCGACGGGCTCACCACCGGGACCCCCATCGCGCTGCAGTTCGACAACACCGACGCCCGCTCGAAGGCCTACGATCATCTGCGAGAGGTCTATCGCCCGAGCCACGCCGACTTCACCTACGACGCCAAATTTGGTCACCGCGACGTGGCCGGAGGGGGCCGGTCGTCCGCCCGCGAGACCGCTGCCCGGGTGGCGGCTGGGGCGGTAGCGCGCAAGCTGCTGGGGGAAGCCTTCGGGATCGCGATCGTCGGGTGGGTGTCACGCGCAGCGGGGATCGACGCCGCGGTCAACGCGGACACGGTCACGCGCGCGGAGGTCGCGACCTGTGGCGAGGTGCAGTGCCCCGATCCGGCGGCGGCTGCGTCGATGACGGCCGCCATCGACGCCGCGCGGCTGGATGGGGACACGGTCGGTGGGGTCATCTCGTGCGTCGCGCGGGGCGTGCCCGCGGGATGGGGCAACCCGGTCTTCGACAAGCTCGATGCCTGCCTGGCCTCGGCGATGATGTCGTTGCCTGCCGCCAAAGGTGTGGAGACAGGCTCGGGGTTCGGCGGCGTCGACATGCGAGGGAGCGAGCACAACGACCCCTTCGTGGTCGGCCCAGGCGGTGAGGTGATGACGTCATCGAACCGCTCCGGCGGCATCCAGGGCGGAATCTCCAACGGTATGCCGATCTTTACGCGGGTGGCCTTCAAGCCCGTCGCGACCATCTTCAAGCCGCAGCAGACGGTGACCACAGCGGGTGAAGCCACAGTCCTGTCCGCCAAGGGGCGGCACGACCCCTGCGTCCTGCCCCGAGCGGTCGTCATCGTGGAGGCCATGCTGGCGCTGGTGCTCTGCGACGCCTGGCTGACGCATCGGGGGCAGACCGGGGCCTGAGCGGGGAGGGCAGCTGCCGGCGGCGCGGACTCGTCGAGGATCGTTGTGGCCGGTTGTTTGACCTGTTTGCTCGCCCACAACTACACTGCAGGCCAGTACGCAAAGCAAGGGAGACGGTGGAGAAGTTCTGTCCCGTTTGCGGCCGTGGTTATGACGCCGCCGAGGAGAAGTGCGAAGACGACGGTGAACGCCTCGTCATCGTGAGCGAAGAGCCGTCCCTGATCGACCGCGAGCTCGAGGGCAAGTACCGCATCAAGGGCCGCCTGGGACAGGGCGGCATGGGCACGGTCTACAAGGCCCGCCAACTGTCACTGGACCGTGACGTCGCGATCAAGGTGCTGGCGGCGGAGCTGGGCAAGGACGACGCGTACGTGAAGCGCTTCATGACCGAGGCACGTGCCGTGGCGCGACTGAACCACACCAACATCATCAGCGGAATTGACGTCGGCGAGGCC
>JAAZYN010000385.1 GCA_014239625.1 Myxococcales bacterium
CGGGCGCCTGCTGCCCCTCCGGGGCCCTCGACTGCGCGGGGACCTGCGACGGCCCAGGCGTCACCGACCCGGCGGGCGCCTGCTGCCCCTCCGGGGCCCTCGACTGCGCGGGGACCTGCGACGGCCCGGGGGTGGCCGACGGCGCCGGAGGTTGCGCCCTGCAGACCCCCATCGGCGCGGACGGGCTGATCGCCCACTGGCCGCTGGACGGCGACTGGACCGACGCCTTCGGGAGCTACGACCTGACCAGCGCCCAGCAAGGTGGGTTCTCCGACGCGCCCTACATCGCCCCCGACAACATGGCCTACGGCCCATCGGGCCTCGACGGCGACCAGGGCGGGTACAGCGCCGAGCTGACGGCGTCGCCGAGCTCCCAGGGGCTCACCCTGGAGACCTGGTTCTGGCTGCCGGACAACAACACTCACGGCGTCCTCATCGGATGGGGCGACGTGGCGTGGAATCAACCCAAGCTCAACGCCGTCATCGCCTGGGGCTTCCTTTACGTCCGCGTCGGTAATCAGACCGTCCAATACGACCGCTACTCCAAGAACTGCTGGCACCACCTCGCGGTCGTCTTCCCGGCCGACTACCAAGCCGGCGGAGCGTGGACGGTCTACATCGACGGCGCGGTGGAGCCACCCGCGGTAGGGACCGCCGATCCGTGGGTGGTAGGCGCCGAGACCTTTGGAGAACCCTTCCGCGTCGGCGCCTTCACCGGCAGCAGCGCCGACGCCATGGCCGTGGACGAGGCTCGCCTGTGGAGCCGCGCCCTCGACCCCGCGGAGGTCGTGACGCTGGCCACCCCCACCGGCACCGGTGAGGGATGCGCCGTGGACCCGGGGACCGAGCCGAGTTGGCAGCCAGGCCCGCGATGCACTCCGCCAACCGTCACGCCCCCGCCGGAGGTGCTGCTCGGGGTTCGGGTGCTGAGCCATGACACCGTCGCCATCATCACCGACCCCAACGCCTGGCTCGTCGAGCGCGTGAGCGAGGACTGCGGCGTCTTCCTCAGCGCCATGGAGGAGAACATCGAGTCGGTCCCCTGGTGGAGCGCTGACTTCCACTACCGCTTCGCGACGTCGGAGACCATCGCCACCTATCGACCCGCCGTGCTGGCCGCGGTGGCCGCCCCAGCGCACTTCTTGTTCGGACCTCAAGGCGGCGCCCTGCAGCCACCCGCGTCGAGCCACCTCTGGCCGCAGATCGTGCGCGAGATGTGGGTCCCCAAGGCGCCCCCTGGGACCGGCACGCAACGTACCCGGTCGGCGGAGACCATCTTCGTGTCCTACGTGAAGCTTCCCTTCGAGATGCAGACCGGTCAGACCTACGAGCTGGTGGACACCTGGGGACACAGCGCGACCTTCCTCTTCGACGAAGACGTCACCGTCTCGTGGGCCATCAAGGTCGACCAGGTGGGCTATCTGCCTCAGGCCCCCAAGAAGTATGCCTATCTGGGTAGCTGGCTGGGGCCCCAGGGCGGCCCCATGGACCTCTCGGCGTGGGACGGGGCGACGTTCGAGGTGCGGCGGGAGGCGGACGGATCGACCGCGTTCGCCGGCACGGTCGCCTTCCGGATGAGCGACGGCACCTACAACGCGTCGACGCTGACCGGAGAGGATGTGTGGGAGCTGGACTTCTCGGACCTCACCGAGGTCGGGCGTTTCTACGTCCACGTCGCCGGGCTGGGAGCATCCTGGCCCTTCGCCATCGGTCAGGACCCCATGGGCGAAGCCTTCTACACCCACGCCCGAGGGATGTTCCACCAACGATGCGGGGCCCAGCTGCCGGCCGCTCACACCGGCTGGCCGCGCGGCGACAACCATGTCCTGACGTACCAGGCATCCAACCCGCCGCTGCAGGACGACTACGCCGACCACGCGGCGGACGGCTGGGGCTTCTTGAACGCCGCCGGTGAATACGTCTCCCAGACGATGTTCTCCATGATCGCGCTGACGGCCACCGAGGTGGTGGTGGACGGGGTCAAGGGGGGCTGGCACGACGCCGCCGACTACGACCGCCGGCCCATGCACTTCGGCTCGGTGCGAGACCTCGCACAGGCATTTCTGCTCGCGCCGGACAACTTCTCCGACGGCCAGCTCAACATCCCCGAGAGCGGAAACGGCATCCCGGACATCGTGGATGAAGCACGCTGGGGTGTTGAGGTGTGGCGGCTGGCGCAGAAGCCAGATGGCCGCGTCGCCACCAAGATTGAGGCGACCAGCCACCCCACCGACAACGATCCCGCCACCGACACGCAGCCCTACTACCTTTCCATCGCGACCCGCGAGTCAAGTCTGCTCTACGCGGCCCATGCTGCCCTGCTGGGTCGTGCGCTGTCCCTCGCCGGGGCGCCCGATGAGGCGACCCTGTATGTGGACAGCGCCGCGGCCGCATACGCCTTTGCCATGACGCCCGGTCAGGTCTCGTTCAGCGTCGCGGTCGACGCCGAGACCATCACCTGGATCGAGCGCCCCGAGCGCGACCCCCATCTGCGGGTGCAGGCCCTGATCCAGCTGTGGCTCGCCACCGGCGACAGCACCTACTACGACCCGCTGAGCGAACCCGCGATGACCCAGGCCTTCGCAGACGACGTCAACCACCAACACTGGCGCACCGACCCGTGGCAGGTTATCGACGCGGCGCTGCAACCCGGACTGTTCCCCCCCGGATGGGGTGCCGACGCGGCCGCACGGATCGAGGAGTACGCCACCGACTGGCTCGGCTGGCAGGCGCAGCACGCCTACCGAAAGGCCTGGTACTCGACCGACCACGGCTACTTTCCGCTGATGGCCTGGGGCTCCAACACGTACAGGCCCCTACGACCGCTTGTCGCCGCCTGGCGTCTCACCGGCGACCCTGCCTACCTGGAGGGCGTCACCCTGGGCTTGAACGCCATGAACGGCGCCAACCCGCAGGGCCGCCTGCTCACCACTGGCTTGGGGCATCACCATCCCGCGACCCTGCTGCATCTCCCCTCGGAGTCCGACGCCATCGCCGAGCCGGTGCCCGGCATCACGATCTTCGGGTACACAGGCAGCGTCTCGACCTATGCGGCGCGCCTCGGCTACGGCCTGTTCGAAGAGCCGCGCGCCGACCACGACTTCGCAGGCACCGCCATCAATCAGATGCCTCCACCGTGGGACGACCCAACCTCGGACGAGCAAGACGTCTCCTCGCTGCTCTACGCTCACGTGCCGATCTGGCGCCGCTTTACGATGCTCGAGCACCTGGTCGTTTCGCAGACCGAGTTCACCGTCAACGAGTGCATCACCCCCGCGGTAGCGGTGACCGGGCTCCTCCTCGGCCCGGGCTGGATGCCGGACGCCGAGCTGCTGAATACGCCTCCCCGCGACGCCGACCAGATGCGCGACGCCCTGTGGTGGCACCCGTAGCACCTGCGGCCTGGGAGAGCCCCGCTGGACGCTCCGCGGCCGGAGCTGACTCGCCCCCGCCCGTCAGCGCTGCGGATCCGCCGTCTCGACGACGGTCACCTCAGCCGACGAGCACGCGCCCGTCAGCGTGGCAGATCCGCCGGGTGCCGCGGCAGCGGCGGAACGTTCCAGGCCAGGCTTCAGCTACCCTTCTTCTTCGTGGCGGCCTTGCGGATACCCTTGATCACCGCGGGAAGCTCGCGCTTCTGGCCGCTCTTGAGCATGGAGTTCGGCACCGCCAGCTTGGGCACGACCAGGGCGTTGTAGACGATGAGGGTCTTACCGCTGCCCTTGCTGCCAAAGTGCGTCAGCTCCCAATCCCCCTGGTTTCTCTTGTAGTCGCCCTTGACCATCTTCCAGGCCATCCGGCGGGAGCCCGCCTCGGCCTTCATCTGGGTGTTCTTCGTGGTCGAGTCGAGGTGGCCGAGGGGAAACGGGAGATCCACGCGCACCTGACAGGTCGTCGTCTTGCCTTTGCGCCGGACGACCTTGGAGTCCTCGACCCGCGGCATCATCCCAACGTACCCGTCGCAGTCGGTGACCAGCTTCCAGACCGTCTCCACCGGGGCGTCGACCACGCCCATGACCGTGAACAGAGGGAGACTCGCCCCCTTCACCTTCATGGACTGGACGATGATATCGCCGCTGGCCAGCTTCTTGTTCAGCGCCGCATCCGATGCCTCCGCAGCCGGAGCGGTGGACAGGATGGGGGCGGCCAGAGCCAGCGCGGTGGGAAATGACGACGACATGTCTACCTCGGAGGGCGAGCGGCGCCAGTGCGAAATCATTTTCGCACCGGGACAGTGGGCAGTGTAGAGTCTTCCAGCCTTGAATCAAGAGAGGCTTGTTCTTTTTCCATGAGCAGCCATGCGAAAAACGTTTCTCACCGGCGGCTGTCCAAAGAAAGCAGACCGATCACTCTTTTTTCGATGCGTTCGGCGCCTGTCGGATACGCGGTCGATGGTCCGCGCGCTCGAGTCGGTGGAAATCGAGAGCGTCTGGTGGTACCGAAGCGCATGCGTTTCGGATTTGGTCGTCGGGAGATCTCCAGCTGTTACGAGCCTGGCATGTGCATGATGGGCTGGGGCATGCGTTACAATCAGGCCCACGGCGTCGCCGCGCCGCTGTTCGCCCGCGCGCTGGTCATCGACGACCACAGGACAGGCGAGTGTGTCGCCTGGTGCACCATCGAGACGCTCCTGGTGACGCAAGGGCTCTGGTTCGGTGTGGTGGACGCCTTGAGCCAGGATCATCCGGCCTCGAGGCTGGGACCGCACAACGTGATCATCACCGCCACCCACACGCACTCTGGCCCCAGCGGCTTCGGGCCT
>JAAZYN010000386.1 GCA_014239625.1 Myxococcales bacterium
GCCCGGCTCCTATCCGAGCTCCACGGGATTCCCGCCGGCCGGCGCACGGCCCGATTCCGCACCGTGGCCCTCGTACGACGACCAGACGGTACCGAGGTGATGGCCACCGGAACGGTGGAGGGCCGCATCGCCTCGTCCGAGGACGAGATCGCGGCGGTGGTGAGCCGCTGGACGGGCATCCCGGTGGCGAAGCTGGTGGAGGGTGAGCGGGACAAGCTGCTCCATCTCGACCAGCTGCTGCACGAGCGACTGGTCGGCCAGGACGATGCGGTTCAAGCGGTCGCCGACGCGGTGTTGCGCTCGCGATCCGGCATTCAGGACCCCAACCGGCCCATCGGCTCCTTCCTGTTCCTCGGTCCCACCGGTGTCGGCAAGACCGAGCTGGCCCGAGCGCTCTCCGAAGCGCTGTTCGAGAGCGAAGACAACATCGTGCGGATCGACATGTCAGAGTACATGGAGAAGCACTCGGTGAGCCGCCTCATCGGGGCGCCGCCGGGGTACGTCGGTTACGATCAGGGCGGGCAGCTGACCGAAGCGGTGCGCCGCCGACCGTACTGCGTGGTCTTGTTCGACGAGATCGAGAAAGCCCACCCCGAGGTGTTCAACACGCTGTTACAGCTCCTCGACGACGGCCGGCTCACCGACAGCCACGGGCGGACGGTGTCGTTCAAGAACACCGTGGTCATCATGACCAGCAACATCGGCTCGCCCCTGCTGCTCGACGGGTTGACCTCCGAAGGTGCCATCGAGAACACGGCGCGAGAGGGGGTGATGAGCGAGCTGCGCCAAGCCTTCCGGCCCGAGTTCCTGAACCGTATCGATGAGATCGCCCTGTTCAAGCCGCTGACCCGCAGCGAGATCAAGCAGATCGTGGGTCTGCAGCTCGAACGGCTCTCCCAGCGGCTGTCGACTCGGGACGTCTCCCTGCTGGCCAACGAGGACGCTCTGACCTACATCGCCAACGCGGCGTTCGATCCGGTCTTCGGCGCGCGGCCTGTGAAGCGCTATATCCAGCGCTACGTCGAGACACCCCTCGCCCGGCGGCTCATCCTCGCGGAGGTGCCGGAAGACGCCGTGCTGACCATCGGGGTCAAGGACGGCGCGCTCAGCTTCGAGACGCTGACGGCCTCGGAGGCGCTCGACCTGCCTACCGTGCACTGACCCGAAGCCACCGCTGCTCCCGCCGGGACCCGCCCACCAGGCCCTGAGGTTGCCCCCGGCAGGTGGGCGGGCGCGTCCGATGACGCCGTCAGCGCCGGGGCCTCCGAGCATGCTTCACGCCACAGAAGAGGACCATGGCCATGCCGCCGACGGCAGCCGCAGGGCTCGTGAATCGCGCGAGAGGGGGTGGCCCATTGCCGACCGAGGCCTGGACCGATACATTGCGGTCTGCCGTAGCTCACGCCACCGATGGGAGCAGAAGATGTACGTGCTGAGCCATGCGAGCGTGAGCGACCTGGGGCCGCGACGCAAGATCAACGAAGACGCGGTGCTGACGGAGGAGCGATGGCCGCTGTTCGCGGTCGCAGACGGCACCGGAGGGGCGGACACGGCGAAGTGGGTCGTGGATATCCTCGGCGACGCCGGAGCGGTGCTTCGCGACCACGGCCACAAAGTCAAAGAAGACGATGGCAGCACCGCGAGCCGCCTCGCCATCGGCGCGTTCTTCGAGAGCGCGTTCGAGCGAGCCTCGGCCCGGATTCGCGCGGCGCGCAGTCAGCAGGGGCGTGGCGCGCTCGCCTCCTCAGTGGTGGCCGCCACGGTCCTCGACAAGTTCGCCTACGTCGCCCACGTAGGCGACACGCGCGCCTACCTGTGGCGGCGCGACGAGCTGCGCTGCCTGACCAGCGACCACACCCTCGCCATGCTCCAACTGCAGCGCGGTGAGATCTCCCCGTCGGAGTTTCAGACCAGCCCGTTCCGGCACACCCTGAGCCAAGCCCTGGGGGTGAGCCCCGATCTGAATGTAGACATCGCCGAGATCCGGCTCCTCCAGGGAGACGTGCTCATCCTCTGCAGCAACGGGCTGACACGCGCGGTCAGCAACGACCAGCTGCAGCGCCTGGTGCAGGGCGTCAACGCCAAAGAGATCCCGAAGGTGCTCTTGAGAGCCGCCCGCGACGCAGGTGGACGCGACAACGTCAGCATCGTGGCCCTCGAGATCGGCGCCGACGCGGAGAAGACCGAGCCGAGCGTCGCCAACGCGGTGGACATGGTGAGGCGGGTCTTCCTGTTCAAGCTCCTGAGTGAACCCCAGTGGCTCTCGGTGGCTCCCTACATCGAGGAAAAACAGTACACAGACGGCCAGCTCATCTTTCGCGAAGGCGACGACAGCGACCACTTCTACATCGTCGGGGACGGCACCGTGGAGCTCAAACAGGGTCGCGACGTCATCGCTGAGGTGTCGGGCGGCGGCAGCTTCGGCGAGCTAGCCCTGGCCGGACCGAACAAGCGCCTCAACTCCGCGGTCGCCATCGGCAAAGCGGTCTGCTTCGCGATGTCGCGCTCATCGTTTCTGAAGATCGTCAACCACAAGCCAATTCTAGGATCTCGGTTGTCGCTGGCTCTCATCCGCGGGCTCTCCAAGCGCTGCACCGACCAGCACCGCAAGATGGAGCAGATCCGACGGGCCCTGGGAGGCTGAACATGGTCGAGATGCTCCACGTCGATCCCGACGAGCTCCTGCTCGACGCATTTCGCTTGGGCAAGATTGTCTACGAATCTGGTTTTCGCCCCAAGCACGCCATCTCGGTGTGGCGCGGAGGCACTCCCATCGGGCAGGGTGTCGACGCCTTTTTCCGCGGACAGGGCCTCTCGATGCACCACACCAGCATCGCCACGAGCTCCTATCAAGGGATCGGCCAGCAGGCGGAGACGGTGGTCATCAAGGGCCTGGAGCATCTGACGCGATCGGTGTGCCCGGAAGACGGGCTGCTCATCATCGACGACGTGTTCGAGTCCGGTCGAACGATCGAGACCATCGTCCAGGTCTTACGAGAGCGAGCCCGCCGCAACGCGCCGAGAGACATCCGGGTGGCGGTGGTTCATCGAAAGCGGCGCCCGGGGCAGTACGACGAGCTCCCGGTCTTCGCCGTAAAAGAGATCGATGAGCACATCTGGATCGATTATCCACACGAGCTGTCGGACCTGGTGCAAGACAACGACCCGGACGACCGGTGGATCACCGATAAGTCACCGGAGGTGCTTCGGATCCTGCGGACAGAGAGCTTTCCGCCGGAGGTGGTGCACGTCGAGACGGACCACACCTGGGTTTCGGCCAAAGAGCTCCTGCTCGACAGCATGCGGCTGGGCGTCAACATCGCCAGGACGGGCTATGAGCCCGATTTCCTTGTCGCCTTGTGGCCCGGCGGGGTGACCTCCGGGTTGGCCGTCCACGAGGTCTTCAAGTACTTCGGCCGTAAAGCTGGCAAGAAGATCAAGACCGACCACATCGCCCTCAACACGACCAGCACTCATCTGTCCTACCGAACCAATATCCTGGGACTGGACTACCTGGAAGAGCGCGTTCAGCACCACCACTCCATCCTGGTCGTCGACACGACCTTCCGAAGCGGCCGCGTGGTGAGTGATGCCATCAACCGGCTCAAAGAGGTCCTCCGGCGCAACCTGGATTTGGGCAAGGTTCGGGTTGCTTCGGTCTACTGGAATCCGGACGACGAGAGCACCTGGACCGTGCGGCCATTCCGGCTGAGCCCCGACTACTACGTCAAGAAGGTCGGCGGGTATATGGTGTATCCCAACATGCCGTTTCGGCTCGCCAACCCGCGCCAGGAGTTGCGGTCGCTGCATCCCGCTCTGCACGATATCCTTTACGGCATCCCCGACCAGAGCGGCCGCTGATCGCCGAGAGCGCCAGACGCATCCTGCTCGTCGGGGCCGGAGCCGTGGGGACGGTTTACGGCCGCCATCTCCAGCGGGGCGGCGCTGACCTCTCGTACCTGGTGCGCCCCGAGTACGCGGACGCGGTTCGCGCCGGGTTGACCGTGTACGCGCTCAATAAGAGTGGGAAGAGGCGCAACCCGGAGCGGTTCGTGCCTGACGACGTCCTAACGACGGCCGACGCCATCGCCTCCACGGAGCCTTTTGATCAGGTGTGGCTCTGCATCTCGGCCACAGCGTTGCGGGCTGGAGTCTTCATCGCGGACCTGTCGCGGGCGGTCACCGCTCGCGGTGGGAGCCCGGCCTGGGTGCTGCTTACACCCGGCCTCGACGACAGCGCGTTTTTGGCGGCTCAGGTGCAGGAGACCCATATCGTCCAGGGGATGGTCTCGATGATCAGCTATCAGGCCCCGCTGGAAGGATCCGAGGAGAGAGTCCCGGAGCCTGGTGTCGCGTACTTTGTCCACCCGGGCGCCCGGCAGCCGTTCAGCGGTGAGCGCCGCCGGGCCCGCGCCGTGGTAGCGTCCCTCGTGGCCGGTGGCCTGGCCGCGCGGGTGGTGCCGGATGCAGCCCAATCCGCGAGCATGGCGTCCGCCGTGATGATGCCTCATCTGTTGGCGCTGCAGGCGTGCGGTTGGAGCTTCGCCGCGCTCAAGCGCTGCCCGGAGCTCCTCCAGCTGGCCTCTGAAGGTAGCCAGGAGGCGAGCGCCGTGGTCGCTGCGCACCGAGGAGACCGGTCCGCAATCACCGACCTCATGGGGCGCGCCGCGCAGCCCTGGCTTCTGAAGCTGCTGATGACCGTAGGCCCGCGCGTGGCCCCCTTCGATCTCGAGGCCTACGTCGAGCACCACTTCACCAAGA
>JAAZYN010000387.1 GCA_014239625.1 Myxococcales bacterium
CAGGTTTTCTGACGAACCTCCAGACCCGCCTTAGCATGGTCGGCATCGGAGGTTGTCATGCATGGAAGTCAGCTGATCGCGGCGCTGGTGCTGGCGATGCCCGCCCCGGCATGGGCGCTCGACACCAACGATGAGACGCCCTCAGCGCCCTCCTTCGGGTATGACCGCGGCTTCTTCATCCAGACCGCCGACCGCGCCTTTGGGCTCAAGATCAACCTCTGGGGTGACGTGCGGTTCACCTTCTCCAGCGAGGAGTCCGCGGACGGCTCGCGCGACAACGGCTACGCGTTCAGCGTGCCAAGCGCGCGGCTGTTCATGGGCGGCCCGGTGTTTGGGCAGGCCCTTCGCTATAAGCTGCATGTAGGCTTTGGCGGAGGCGTGCCCAAGCTCCTGGACTGGTACGTCGAGTGGCGCGGCGCGCCAAACGTGGCTCACCTCAGCGTCGGGCAGTTCAAGAGGCCGTGGTCGCGCGAACACATCGCGCGCCCCACCCGGACCCCCTTCGTACAGTGGGCGCGCACGGGCAAGGCCTTCTACGCCGGCCGCGACATGGGCGTGATGCTGCACAACGGCTACACCGCCTCGCCTGAGTTCGAGTACGCCCTGGGGCTCTTCAACGGGACGAGCGTGTCGCCCCGCCTCGTGGGCGTGAACATCGCGGTGGAGCCGGGCGCCGACGACGCGTTGCCCATCGTCAGCGCCGACGGGGGGAAGTTCGTCAACACGCCAGACTCGTTCAAACCCGCTGTGTTCCTCCGTGTCGGGTACAACCACAAGAAGATAAAGGGTTACCAGCTGTCGGACCTGGACAAGGGCCCGTTCCGCTGGGCGCTGGCCTTCGGCGCGATGATGATGATGAACACCCAGGACCAGGCTGAGTCTCTGTTGGCGGCGCAAAGCGACCTGCTGCTCAAGTTCCGCGGCCTGGCGATCTCTGCGGCGGGCTACGTGTCCTCCCATCAGGTGGGGCGGACGCTGGGCGACCGCGACTGGGAGCGGGCCGGGTTTCATGTGAACGCGGGCTATCTGATCGGGCCATCCTCGTGGCCCATCAGACCCGAAGTCGTCGCTCGGTACACTCAGATCGCCGAGCGAGGCGGGGTGGATCTCAAAGAAGGGGCGGCTGGGATCAACCTGTTCTTCGAGAGATATGGGCTGCGTTGGTCGAGCGACGCGGTCTGGACTTTCTTCTTCCCACGACTGGACGCGGGCGGCCCTGACACGGTCGATTATCACATTCGGACTCAGCTGACGTTGATGCTCTGAACCCAGGGCTGCTAGGGTCCCGCGTCATGCGCTCTTATCTGACCGTCATCGCCCTCCCTCTGCTGTGGGCGTGTCCCGCCTCTGGCCCCGCTGACCAGCCATGTTTGGCGGGTTCGCGTATCTGCAACGGGACGGTCGTGATGTTGTGCGAGCCGACCTCGGGCAACTTCGAGCCCGAGCGCGTGTGCGACAATGGGCTCGTGTGCTTGACCGGCGCTTGCCTGCCCCGAGGCTTTTTGGACGCGGCAGCCCCTGACACGCGGACACGCCCCGACGGGACGGTGGATGAGGGACCCGACCCGCAGCCCGAGCAGCAGTCCCCGGACCCCGCGCCGGAGTCGCAGCCTGATTCAGGCGCGGACCCTGGCCACGACCTGCCGCCCGATGGTGCCTCCGACGCACCGGGCGAGGACCTCGGCTCCGGTGACGGTGCTGCATGGGGAGAGCTCGGCTCCGATGGTGGCCCTGATCTGTCGACCGACGACGTGACCTCTCCCGAGCTCGCCCCTGATGTGCCCACCAACGACGTGACCTCCCAAGACGCGGGCCCTGATCTGCCGACTGACGACGTCACCACCGAGGACGTGGGTCCGGACCTCCCGCCAGACATCTACAACCCCGGCCTGCTGCTCTACGCGAACGTCCCCCAGTTTTTGATCACGGGGAACTTCTTCGCGGTCGCCTGGCACCCCAGTGGGCAATACGCCCTCATCGCCGGGCACGCCGGAGTCTTGGCGCACGTCGACTACGCGACCAAGACCGTCACCAGCGCCGGCAGCGTGCCCGGTGACGCCACCGATATCGCCGCTCTGGACGATGGATCGGGTTTTTTGGTCACAGGCAGCGACGACGACGGCGCTGGCCGCGTGTGGCGCGTCTCCGTGGACGGTGCCGGCTCGCTGCAGGTCGACCAGACCCTCAACGTCACGGGAGACCCGCAGTCCATCTCGCCCCATCCGCAGGACGGCCGGCACGCGGTGGTGGCCTATGGGAGTGACTTCATCTCCTATGCGTACGTCTGGGATCCACTGACCGGGCTGACAGCTCCCAAAGGGTTCAACGCAGCCGGGGGAGTCAACGACGTCATGTGGGGCGCGCCGGCGCTCTACGGAGGCGACAACCTCATCACCACGCACGGCATCAACAACGATGACTCGCGGACCTGGATCTTGTCCAGCGACCAGGTCGTCGCCAACAACTGGAGCGCGAGCTTCGGCAACGCCGGATGCGCGGGCTGGCGCCCCGGGGGCAACTATGGCCTCGTCTGCGGGTACTCGAGCAACAAGCTCTACGTGTTCAATGGGAGCTGGACCCTGGGCACCCTCCCCGTAGGCACGGCCTTTCACCCCGTCGGTGCCGACTGGAAGGGCGACGGCACCCGGGCCATCGTCGTCGGCGCGGTGCAAGCCAACACCGCGCTGGTGTTCGAGGTCCGCGCCGGACCTGATCTGTCCTCGAGCTACGACGACGGGATCCTGGTCAACCAGTCCATCCCCCAGTTCGATGAGGCCCCGTGGTTTGGGAACTCCGGGAGCCAATATCTCGAGGCCGCCGCGTGGAGACCCTCGACCAACTGCGATGAAGGGCTCATCGTGGGCTGGGACAATGGGACGTCGTTCAACCCGACGTTTGGCCTGATCATCCATTTCTGGGACCAGGACGACCCCGACTGCCCATAGCGCCCTCGGTCGGCTGCAGAGCGAGCCACCGCGTCTGCGCGCGCCACCGAGCGCCATGGCGCGCTCAGCCGGTAAACGCCGCGGCGGCCTGCTCGTAGAACGCCGTCATGACCTCGTCGAGGCGGGATCCATCGGTGCCACCAGCCTGCGCCATATCGGGTCGGCCACCGCCACGCCCGCCGACCAGCGGCGCCAGCGCGCCGACGACCTTGCCTGCGTGGAGCTTGCTCGACGCGTCCTTGGTGGTCGCGACGATGAGGCTCACCTTGGGGCCATCCTGCCCCGCCACGAGGACCGCCCCCGAGCAGCCGAGCTTGTCTCGCAGACGTTCGGCCAGCGCGCGCAGCTCCTTGCCAGCGATTCCATCGAGGCGGACCGCGCCGACCTTGAAGTCGCCCAAGGTCTGAGCCGCGTCCAGCGACGACAGCGCCTTGGCTACCTGGGCCTGGGTCCGCGCTTCGGCCAGCTGGCCGACGAGCTCTTTGTTGTCTTCCATGAGCTTTTCGACACGCCACTTGACCTGGTCGACGCCGACCCGAAGCTCGTCGGCCAGGCTGCGCAAGGTCGCAGCCTGCTGCTGGGCCCAGCGCACGGCTCCCATGCCGGTCACCCCCTCCACGCGCCGGACACCCGATGAGATAGCGCTCTCGCCCACGATCTTGAACAAGCCGATGTCGCCCGTGGCGGAGACGTGGGTCCCGCCGCAGAGCTCTGTAGAGGCGTTCCCGACGTCGAGCACCCGCACCTGGTCGCCGTATTTGTCCTCGAAGAACGCGATGGCGCCAGCCTGCATGGCGTCGTCCATGCTCATCAGTCGGGTCTCCACGCCCTCGTTGAGGAGGATCAACGCGTTGACGACGGTCTCCACCTCCGCGATCTCATCGCGGCTCATGGCCCCGGTGTGGCTGAAATCGAACCGCAGGCGGTCCGGACCCACCAGCGACCCGCGCTGACGGACGTGGTCACCGAGCACGACCCGCAACGCGTGATGCATCAGGTGCGTGGCCGAGTGGTTCTTGCGGGTCTCGTCTCGCGCGGCCGCGTCGACCTGCAGACTCGCGGGCTGGCCCTCGCTGACGTGGCCCGACTCCACGGTGCCGAAGTGAACACTCAGGTCACCGAAGGGCTTTTGAGTCGTGTCGACCTGCACCACACCAGTGGGCGTGGTGATGGTCCCCCGGTCGCCGACCTGGCCGCCAGCCTCCGCGTAAAATGGCGTCACCGCCGTCACCAGCGCCAAGCGCTGCCCTGCCGCGGCCCTTGGAATTCGCTGCCCTTCGACCAACAACGCGGTCACCGACGACTCGCCAGCGTCGTCGGTGTAACCCGTGAACTGAGACGCAGCCCCAGACTCTACCAACGCCTGGAACGCGGCTGTGTCTCGGGTACCGAACTTGCTGGCGGACCGCGCCCGCTCGCGCTGCGCTTCCATCGCCTCATCGAAACCGGACTGATCCAGGCTCACCCCGTGGTCCGAGGCGATGAGCCGGGTCAGATCCGGCGGGAAACCATAGGTGTCATACAGCTCGAACGCTACGCGACCGTCGAGAATCGACGCTCCGTCGAGCTTGTGCAGGGCGTCCGAGAGGCGTTTGAGCCCTGCCTTGATGGTCTTGCCGAAGCGTTTCTCTTCTTGCAGCACGATGCGACGGATCGTCTCCGCGCCCGCAACCAGCTCCGGGTATGCGTCACCGAACAGCTCGATGACGTGGGCGGTGGTGTCCACGAGGAAGGGATCGTCGACCCCCAGGATACGGCCGAAGCGGATGGCGCGACGCATGATGCGCCGCAGGACATAACCGCGCCCCTCGT
>JAAZYN010000388.1 GCA_014239625.1 Myxococcales bacterium
GTCGGGCAGGTCAGCCGCGACGTCGGGTTCGATGGTCCCGTCGACCTCGAGTCCGCCATCGGCGCCGACGTCAGCGTCGATGCCAGCGCCATCGACCTCGTTGCTCGGCACGGGCTCGGGACACGCCGCGAGGGTCAACATCAGAAACGAACTGGAGATCCCAACCCAACGCATCCGTCACTCTCCTCGTCGGTAGAGGCCACACCGTTTCACAGGTACGGCAACACTGGGGTCGAAGCAAAGATCGTACCGTTCACCGCGGGAACGCGCCAGCTGGCGTTGCGCTTGGCACGTCACCGCAACGTTTGCGTACCCTGGGCGCAAGAGTGTCGTCATCGCTCCGACACCATCGCATAACCGCGCGACCACACGAGCTTTCCGCCCTTGTCGAAGCGGACGATCTCGGCGGCCCGCAGCGAGACCGCCGCGCCGGCCGCCGGCGTGCCCCGCCAGCTGAACCGGGCGACCAGCCAGTCTCCTGCGACGGTGATCGTCAGATCATCGACCCGGCGCTCCCCGGGGAAGGCGCGCTCTATCGCCCTCAACCCGTCGACGAAGCCGTCCACGCCTCGCCGCACTCGACCCGAGGTGACGTCCTCGAGGACGGCGTCGGAGGCGATGAGCTCCTCGAAACCGCCGCGGACGCTCGTCGCACCCACCACGACCCCATATCGCGTGGCGAGCGCGGACGCTCTGGCGGGGGTGCCCGAGACGACCTCGGTGCCCGGACCCGGCTCGGGCACCGACCGCAGCCGCGGAGCCGGACAGTCCCCCGTCACCCCCGCGCAGCCATCGCGGCAGCGGGCGGACCAGACACCGTCACCGATGATGTGCCTGGCTCCCGCGCGGCGCGTGTCGTCGACCTCCACCCACACCATCGCCCGCGCACGCTCTGATGGTGCATCAAAGGTCATCACCACCTCCATCACCACCGCGTCGGCGCTGTCGACCCGCCGCTCCACAGCCACCGCCGACAGGTCCCGACAGGTGCCCGACGACAACGCCGCCTGCGTCTGTGCCTGCAGCGCCTCCCCGAAGGAGCGTCGCGGCGTGGCGCCCGGTGCCGTAGCCGCACTATCCCCGGCCGTGGGGACGGACGTGTCGACAGGTGGCGGGGCCGCGCTGTCGGTGGTGGCTGGGCGCGGCGTCGGCGCGGCAGCCGTGGTCGCGGGCCTGTCGCCGCAGGCCCCGACGAAGAGGGCCACCAGGATGATGCACAGGCCGGTCCTCAAAACGGAAGCGCCAGGTCTTCCGGGACGCGGCCGTCATCGGCAAAGAGCGTCGCATATTCCACCACGTTCTTGAGCTCGCGCACGTTGCCGGGCCACACATGAGCGGCGAGTCGGCGCATGAACCCGGGGGAGAACTCGACCGGAGCCTCACCCCGCTCCTCCGCGGCCATCTTGGCGAAGTGCCGGGCCAGCAGGGGGAGATCTTCAGGGCGCTCCCTCATCGGCGGCAGGTGGACCTGCACCGTGTTCAATCGATAATACAGGTCCTCGCGGAACCTCCCCTGTCCCACCTCGCTAAGCAGGTCCCGATTGGTGGCCGTGACGATCCGCACGTCGACCTTGATCCGACGGGAGCTCCCCACGGGCGTGACCTCGCTGGTCTCCAAGACCCGCAGCAGCCTGACCTGCACGTCCGGGCTGACCTCGCCAATCTCGTCGAGAAACAGCGTCCTGGTGTGGGCCAGCTCAAAGTGACCGCTGCGATCTTTGTGAGCCCCCGTGAACGCGCCGCGTACGTGCCCGAAGAGCTCGCTCTCGATCAAGTCCCGGGAGATGGCGCCGCAGTTGATCGCCACGAAAGGGCCGTCGGCGCGCGGCCCGTTGTAGTGCAGCGCCCTGGCGATGAGCTCTTTACCCGTGCCGGACTCCCCGTTGACCAGCACGGTGATCTTTCGGTCCACGAGGCGATCGACCTGGGCCAGCAGCGATCGCATGGTGTCGGAGCAGTGAATGATCTGGTCGTAGCGGTACCGCAGGCGGGTCGTCCGGCGTTGCACCTCGACCACCCGCTGCGCTTGCTCGCGAAGCGCGCTCTCGGTCGCCAGTCGGGCGCGAGTACGGGTAAGGTCGGCTTCGGCTCGACGCCGCAACCGGTCGACCTCGTCGACTTGCAGGTGGTGGTGGAGCAGCAGCGCGAACTGATCGGCCAGGGTCTCGATCACGAACCGAGAGGTCTGGGACAAGGGCTGCAGCGGCTGCGTGGCGTCCAGATAGGCCAACCCCATGAGCCGCTCCCCAGCCACCAACGGCAGAGCGAGCTGGCAGAAGGGCCGGCGCTGTTCGGCGCCCACCACCGGGCCCGCCACGGCGCCATGCTCGTTGACCGGCTCGCGCGTGCGGAGCAGCGCCGCCTGGAGGGCCTCGGAGGGGCCGAACGTCCCCAGCTCGATAGGCATCCGCCCGGCGCGGCGCGCGCCGACCTGGACAAAGCGCTCCTGCTCGCGGGTCAACACGCAGGCCCGCTGGAAGCCGCCGAGTCGGAGCAGCGCGTCGAGGGCGATCTGTACGACCGGAGTAAACCCACCTGCCCTCACGAGCTCCCGCACGGCGGCCAGCCCGTCGTGGAGCTGCTCGCTCTCCCAGTCGACGGCGGAAGCGCCCCGTCCGAAGGATCGTCCGAGCAGCTGCCGGGCGTCAGCGACCAGCTCCGAGTGGATAGGGAGACCGAGGTAGGTCTGCAAGGTCGCACCGTCCAGCCCACCGAGTTGGCGCTCCAGCTCATCGGCCGCGCGGCCCATCAGCTCATGAGCGCGCTCGGTCTCGCCCGAGGCGAGCAGCACCTGAGCCTGAGTATACAGGTGCTCGACGCGCCCTTCCCGAACCTCGGGAGCCTTGCCGAGGCCTCCAGCGCTCTGTCGAGCCGCCTCCGCCAGCTCGGTCGCCCGAGCGAGCTGACCGTCATCGAGAGCCAGGCGCGCCAAGCGGATCGCCGCCAGAGACCTGTCGTGCGGGGCCGCAGAGCTGTCCAACAGGGACTTGAGCGCCTTGGTGGCACGCCGACGCGCTTCACGCGTCCCCTCCGCCAGGTTGACCTGCGCCTCCGTCAGCGACACTCGAGCGGTGTGCGGATGCTCGGGCTGCGCGGCGACCAGATCCAGCGCCCGCTGAATCGTCTCACGCGCCGGCTTCAGGTGACCCAGCGACGCCAAACACGACGCGCGCGTGCACAGCGCCGAGATCGCGATAGGATCACTGCGGTCGGGGGCCAGCGCGTCGACCAGGGGCTCGAGGCGATCGCTGGCGACCTGCGCCATGCCCAGATTTCGCTCGACCTCGGCCTGGTTGACCTGAAGCGAGCTGCCCAGCTCACGCCACCCAAGTCGCTCCGCTTGCGCGCGCGCCCGGTCGAAGTTGACCAACGCGCGCCCATAACGCGCCTGCATGGCCAGACAGATGCCGATGTTCATCGTGCACACCATGGCCGAGCTGACCAGGTCGTGCTGGTGGCACGCGCTCAACGCGGCCTCAAACTCGGCCTGAGCCTGCTCCAGCTGCCCCTGCTGGCCGAACGCGTGGCCTCTGTTGATGTGGTTTTGCACCCGCAGGTCCAGCGCCTCGGGATCGGTGTCCTTGCCCAGGAGCACCAAGGACTGGTCGCTCAGTGACAGAGCCTCGCTGAGCCCGGCCGTCCTGCACTCGACCATGGCCAGGACCCACAAGAATCGAGCCAGAGGCCGCGTCACCGTGAGCGTCCTGGCGCGCTCGACGTGGCTACGACACATCTGACGCGCGAGATCGTGGCGCCCCCGATCGAACCAGAACAACGCCTTGAGCGCGGCGGCCTCCAGCGCCAGGCTCAGGGTACCCTCGGTCTGGGCGAGCAAGCTCAGACGGTCGAGGCAGACCGATTGCTCATCATGGCGACCTCGGAAACTCAGCATCTGAACCAGGTCGCGCAGGGTCTGGGCCTTGACCTGGATATCGATCAGCTCATCGTCAGCCAGCGCAGGGTCGCTGTGCAGCGCGTCGAGGATGGTCAGCCACCGGAGCGCCTCTTCGACCGCGAACCGGTCCTGCGCACGCCGCGCGGCCAAGCGCACCCACGGCAGGGCTCGACGCGGGTTCTTCACGGTCGTCCACAAGCTCGCCAGCAAGACCGCGTCACCGCACGCATCGGTCTCCAATTGCTCGGCGACCCGGGACGTCAGCGCCGCGATCTCCGACCGGGTGAGCTCGTCGAACACGGCTGAGCGCACGGCGTCATGAGCCACAGCCACCCACTCGGTGTCACCCTGGGTCGAGCCGGCAACGATCCGGACCAGGGCCCGCTCCAACAGACGCGTGAGGCTGTCTGATCCATCGCCCAGGGTCTGCACTGAAGGGCGAGGCAAGGGCGCGCCGGCGACCGCGATAAGCTCCAGTAAGCGCTGCTCGGGTGGCTGCAGGGAGTGAAACCTCTGGCGGCACACCTCGACCAGCTCCCCTGGCACCGGGAGCTCTCCCCCGGGGCTCGCGACGGTCCACGCCCCATCCGAGCCTCGAGCGACCACATCCGCGTCCAGCAACCCGCGAAGCACCTCCTCGACAAAACGAGGGTTGCCCTCGGTGGCTCGATAGATGCCGGGCGCCAGACGATCCGCGATGGGGCTCTGATCGAGCGCGTCACCGACCACCGCCCGCACCCCGAGGGCGGTCAATGGCTCGAGCTCGAGGGCTCGAAGCCCACCGGACTGGACCCAACGGCGAGCCATCGCCGCGTGAGGTCCCGACAGCGGATCGCCCACCGCCAAGAGCACCTT
>JAAZYN010000389.1 GCA_014239625.1 Myxococcales bacterium
GTTTCGGCCCAGGTCAAGGCGGGCCGACGCAGGACTGGCGGGGGTCAATTCAAGGGGCCCACGGCAGAGCTGGGTCGAACAAGCCCCGTCATGCACCAAACCTGGCTGCGGGCGGCCCTGAGCGCATCTCAGCGAGGTCGGGCTACCTTTCGCGCTTCGGCCGGAAGAGAACCGTCCACGGGACGGGCCTGCGCACCGGGGATGGATTGAACGCGGGGATTTGCTTGGGATGTTCAAGATCACTACGCGCCAGCTCCCCCAGCGATTGTGGCGGGCATGGCGTCAGCTGCAGCAGCGGTGGATTCACGGTGCGAACGCACTGATCGAAACCATCCACGGCGGTGGCGCGAGGCTCGGTCAAGTCAGCTTCAGGATTGAGCGACGTCCGAGGTCCACGTCCGTCGCCGTCAGTGTCTATCGGAGCGGAGGAATTCGAGTCACGCTGAAGCCATCGAGCAGCTCACAGGCTCTTCACGCTCTTGCGGGTCATCCAGTGGGCCAGATCATTCGAACGAGTCGGCACCAATCATCGTTGCTCACCTTGTCCCACTGCTCCGGCCAGCTTCTTCGTGTGTAGATGAGCAAAAAGGCTGCGCCGGCTCACGCCAGCGGCTTCGGCGGCCTCACGCGCGGTCATCTCGGAGTTCTCATACAGGATGCGCGCCTGCTCGAGCTTCTCTGGGTCGAGTCTGGGCCGGCCGCCACTTCGGCCTCGCGCTTTGGCAGCAGCCCGACCGGCAGCTGCGCGCTCCGCCTTCAACTCGCGCTCCATCTGCGCGACTGCTCCCATGATCGAGAGGAACGCCCGGCCCGCGGGCGTGGTGGTGTCGATGTGCTCCCGCAGCGACACGATGGAGGCGCCCAGTTCCTCGAGGGTGGCAACCACGTCCAGCAGGTGACGAAGGGACCTACTCATCCGACTGAGCTCGGTGGTGACGAGGGTGTCGCCAGGTCGGATGTACTTCATGAGCTCGGACCAGCCGGGGCGTTGCTCCTTCGCTCCGCTGACCTTGTCCTCGAAGATGGTTGTGCAGCCCGCCGCCTCGAGAGCGTCATGCTGGGCGTCGAGGTTCTGGCCAAGGGAACTGACTCGGGCG
Organism: Myxococcales bacterium; assembly: GCA_014239625.1. GTDB lineage: Bacteria > Myxococcota_A > UBA9042 > PHBI01 > JAAZYN01 > JAAZYN01. The sequence continues at coordinate 1,098 of JAAZYN010000389.1, forward strand.
TAGCCGATGCGTTCGGAGCCGGTCGGTCGCTGTTCCATCATGCCTCCAGCACTGTTGGGTGCATAATCCTATCAAAGCGCCTGCTAAATACACGATGATTCTAGCACTGGTTTATGCACTCAAGGTCGGCGACTTCCCAAGGCGCCCCGGAGCAGAACTCACCGAGTGCAGAAAGTAGGCTTTCTGCACTCGGTGGCGGCTCGTTGCACGTTCCCTACCATTGGGCCGGCTAGCAAGAGGACGTCGTTCAGTGCCACCATGTGGCTATGGACGACATCTTCGCCGAGGCTCGCGCCCAGGAGGCCGCACTTTTCCGCGAACTGGAGCAACGACCGTCGGTCGAGTTGGTCGGGTTGGTCGACGCGAGCGGTGGGGCCAGCTCAAAGTTTGGCGGTGACGACGTTCCAACAGAAGGTCGGACAGCACCCCGAACGTCGCCCCCAAGTCCTCGCTCATGTCGTCCCCCTTTGACCTTGCTCGTAGGCCACGTGAATCGCTGTCGCCGCCTTCTTCTTGGCCGCCTCGCCGCGGCGGCCGTACCGCCCCGTCGTCGCCGGCGACGAGTGCCCCGCCAGCCGCTGCACGGTGACGAGGTCGACGCCACCGTCGAGCAGGTTCGAGATGAAGGTCCGTCTGAGGTCATGCGGCGTAAACGGCTTGAGCCCCGACCAGGCCGCTCGCCGATGGCAGAGGTCGCCGATGGACCGGTCGCTCATCCCCGTCACGGGCAGCGCCAGGTGCCCGCCCTTGCGCACCCGACTCCAGAGCGGCCCTGGCGCCTCACCACGAAGTTCGAGCCAGTCCGACATCGCCGCCTTCGCACCGACCGCCAGGTACACGTTGCGGTCCTTGTTGCCCTCGCCGGCGCGCACGACGACCTCGCCGGTGGCGACGTCGACGTCGGCCACCGACAGCGTGCTCGCCTCTTCCCGACGCAGGCCGCCTGCGTAGAGCACGCCCAACAGAGCCGCGTCTCGAGGCCCCGCCGGGTTGCCTTCTTCGGCGTCGCGCGCGCAGCGCGAAAAGAGCGCCTGCAGCTCGCCAGGGCCGAGCAACCGCCCCGCCGGTAGCCGCGACTGCTTGACGCCCTTGAGCGCTGCAATCCGCTGGTAGTCCTCGGCCCCCATCTCGCCGGCGAGCCAGCACGCCTTGGCCACACCACGCATGGCCGACAGCGTCACGTTGATGGTCGAGGCTGAGGCACCGACCTCGCCGAGCAGCGTCCTCACCGCCAGCGCGTGCTCCCGCCGGAGCTCATGCCACGGCAAAAGCTCCGGCTCGACCTTGCCCTCGACCCCGGCGAGCAGCGCCCCCGCCCGCCCCAGCGCCCCCCGGATACGCCGCCGGCTCTCCGCGCTCCCGAGCTCGGCGAGGTAGGCCACCACGGGCTCATGGAGCTCGAGCGTGTCGATGAGCGTCGGCAGAAGCGTCAGCGTGCCGCCCTGCCCTGCCCCGCCATCGACTACCTCGGCCTCGATGACGGCCGAGTCGGCGCCGGCGTCCACCTCGCCGCTCATGCGGCGGCGGCGACCTGGTCGTCGTTGGCGCCGAACAGCGGCAGCGACAGCTGAACACCCGTCAGCGGACGCGGCAGGAGTATGAGACAGAGCTGCACCGCCCCGTCCAGCATGCGTCGGCGCCGCGTTCTCTTCCTCGACGCTGCCTGGTGCCAGCGGTCGTGCCGGATGTGGCAGCGCTGGCAGAGCGCGGCGAGGTTGTCACTACGGTTGTTGCGGGGGTCGTGGTCGAGGTGGGCCGTAGCGAGCCGGACCTCGCCGGAAAAGCTGAAGGCCTGCTGCCCGTGGCGCTCCTCGCAGCGGCCGCCCAGGTGGTGGTCGCCGCAGCCGCCGGTGCACTCGCATCGCGAGTCGGCGCGGCCAAAGCGGATGAGGCGGCTGATAGCGGCCCACATCTTGGGGTAGAGGCGTCGTTTGGCAGCGGAAATCGGCATGGCTCAGACAAGCTCCGGAGTCGACCTCGAGGAGAGCGTTGAGGGTAACCTCGAAGAGGGAAAATAACCAGTGGGAATCACCATTCCCGGAAGTTATTTTGCATCGACTGCTGCGCCTGCTATCGTCCGCTCGAACTTGGAGGCCTGATGCCGCGCGATCACCACTACCTCTTCGCACACACGCTGCTGCGCAAGCAGTTCCTCGGAAACCCCGACCGGGTCGCTGAGGAGCTTCAGGGGCCCATGAGAGACGCCTTCCTCATGTTCTTGTGGGACGAGGTTGGCAAGGTCGTCGACGATGTCCTTCCACCAGTAGCGCTCAACAGCGACGGGACTCAATCCCTGTCTCTGGAGGTCCTTGGTGTCGACGAGCGGGACGGCTGGACTTGGATCGTTGTCCAGCTCCCGCCCGCCGAGCAAATCGGAGAGGCTCACTGGGCCGTCCTGCTGGCGCGTCCCGGGGTCGGACGCTACTTCACCATCACGCGTTCGACTGAGCCCACCCTCGCAACTCTAGCGGAGTACACAGGCGCCCAACGCGTCTCCTTGGGCGCAAGTGATGTCGACCTGGAAGGGCAGCTCGAGCGCATCGCAGAGCTACTTTAGTTCATCCGTTACGAACGACTTCGGCATGTAGCCGGATTCGACTTCAATTGACAACCCGCGGTCGTGGGCGATGCACGCGAAGATAAGCGGCCGAGCTGCCAGCCAGCCGTGGTCGTCAAACATGTTCTTCTCGGTGTCATAGAAGGCCTTGTGTGCACTCAGCATCTCAAAGAGAGCGTTGTTGAGGCTGTCGCTGTCTCCATTCACGATAGCGGTGGCTGCCGGTACTTCGAAGCGTGACCAAGGAAAGTCCGACAAGTCGGCCCAGTCCTTTGTACTCTTGAGGACCAACTCCGGCTCGTCTCTCCATAGTGCTTGAAGCCCGACAACAGCTGCGTTCACAGCTCTGCTTCGGCGGTCACCGATCGCAAGGCGGTAGTCCATGGGGGAGGCAAGCCGGGCGAGCGCTTTCGCTTCCCGAGCGATGCAGGCCAAGTAGAAACCTTGGAACCAGCTCGTGTCGCTAAGGCCACTCAGTGTCGGAGCTTCACCATTCACAGGGGGAATCGAGAAGAGCTTACCGCCTAGTTCGACCTCGACACTCTCGCTCATCGGTTCGATGAAATGGTCGTTTCGGTAGCCTAGATCCGCCGCGGCGAAGAGGGCCCTTGCCGCTAGGGCACCAAGGAAGAGCGTCCACTGCACGTCCTCGACCGAAGCCTGAGCCATTTGACTCCTAGCTACTGCAGCCCGACACGTGTCGACAATCCCCTCGAGGAATGGAACCTCTCGTCCAGGGTACTCTGTGAGGTCTTCCAGATCTTCACGGAGTGACTCCAACTTTCGAGCGAAGGTCCGCGCCGCCCGCTCTTGCGTTTGAGGGGTATGGTGAGTCACGACTCTCACAGAATCGCCTCCTTTGCATATGCCTTCGCAGCTGTCCCATCAGCGTTTATGGGTTGACGCACGACGACATAACGAACTTTTCCGCGCCCTAGCGCTTTGGTCAGATCACTGGCCAAGTCTTCCAATTTTTGGCTGGTTGCGTGGTCTTTCGCGTCGGTCGATTTTGCGAGCCGATCGGCCTTCTTTTCATATTCCTTAATGATAGCCTCGACATACTCTTTGGATCCCTGCTGTACACGCTTTGATTTG
>JAAZYN010000038.1:0-272 GCA_014239625.1 Myxococcales bacterium
CCGCTGCGCGTCTTCTTGCCCCTGGCGGGGCTCTTCTTTCTGGCGTACATCGGAGTCGCGGCTGTCAGCATCGGGTACGGTAGCTTTCTGGACATCACCACCACCCTTCTCTTCGTGACCGGTGTTCAGCTGATCGCCATCGGGATGCTGGCTGACCTCCTCAACCGGCGGACCTGACGCCGGCGTGCCCGGTGGCGAGCGAACGTCGTCGTTGAAGGGGCGACTGATCTATGTCGTGGTGCTGCTGGCCACGTTTGCGATCCTCTATCTGT
>JAAZYN010000038.1:282-13075 GCA_014239625.1 Myxococcales bacterium
TCGGCTGGGTGGTGCCGGGGACTTCTGGGGCGCCCTGAGCGCCGCGGATCCTTGGTGGGTAGCGGCCGCCTGTGGGCTCGTGTTGCTCAACATGGTCTGGGCGGCTTGGCGGGTCATCATCTCGTTCAGCGTGTTGAACGCCCGCGTCGGTTTTTGGCGCGCCGTGGACACCGTCCTGGCGACGTTTCCGCTGGCCGTCGTGACCCCCTCCCGAGTTGGCGACGGCGCCCGGGCGGTGGCGTTGCGCGACGTGCTCCCGATCCCCGAGGGCTTGTCGGCGGTGCTGGCTGAAAAACTCGTCGACGTGCACTCGCTGCTGGTGATGAGCGCGCTGGGCGCGGTGGCCACCGAGCTGTGGTCGCTCCTGGGGATCGCGCTGGGCCTCCTGGTGTGCCAGTACCTCACGGCGGCGTTGCTGGTGCGTTACGCCGACTCGCTCGACCGGTGGCCGTTGTTGCAGCGCTTCGGCGACAAGCCACGCCGGCTCGTCTCTGGTCTGAAAGCGCTCTGGGAGCGGCCCGCGCGTCTGCTCCTGCTCATGGCCGTGTCGCTCATGGCCTTCGCAGGCGCGGTCGTCGCCGCCTACGTGCTGATGGAGGCGGTCGGCGCGGAGATCCCCTTTGGCGCAGTGGCGGCGTTGTGGCCAGTGTCGATCTTCGCGGGCTTGCTTCCCGTGACTCTGGGCGGCATCGGAACCCGCGATGGAGCCTTCGTTGGGCTGCTCATGGTCGCTGGCGTGTCGTTCGAAAGTGGTTCTGTACTGGCGGCGACGATGCTCTATGCGGTAGTAGCCACGCTCTTGCCGGCCGTTCTCGGGATCTGGCCCATGCTACGGCACGCGCGCTCGCTCACCCACCGCGCACCCACTGAAACCCCCGAAGCGTAAAGACAGCACGATGACGACGACACCACACACGACCTCCATCGAAGCCCTCCGCTTTGCCCCGAGCAAGCGCCGCAAGAATCGCTTCGTACAGCCCGCCGCAGGCCACCGTGATTGGTACGCCTTCGAGGCGCTGAGCATCCTGCCGCGCATCATCACGCTCATCGACAAGAACCGGCTGTCGGCCACTTACGGATGCTGTGACCGCGAGTACTGGCACTACCGCACCGTCGATTTTCCGTGCCAGATGTCGCAGGAGTTCTGCCTGCCGCTGGCGCTGGCGTTTTCGCATCCGTTTCCCAACAACCCCTACTTTCAGGTCGAGCGTGTCCGCGACCTCTCCATCGCGGTCATCGAGTTTGCGCGCAAGGAGACGCACCCGGACGGGTCGGTGGACGACTACTTCCCCTTCGAGCGCGCGCTGGGGGCGCACGTCTTCTCAACCTACGCGATGACCGAGACCTACCTGGAGCTGGGGCTCGACAGGCCCGACTTCGTCGATTTCTTCAGGCTCCGTGGAGATTGGTTGGTCAACAACAATGAGAGTGGCCAGCTCACCAATCACCAGTTCTACGCAGCGCTGGCGCTCTACAACGTCTACCTGATCACGGGCGACGAGAGGTACCGCGACCGCGCCAGCCACTTCAGGGATATCGCCTTGTCGTGGCAGAACAGCGAGGGCTGGTTCCAGGAGTACGAGGGCGCCGACCCCGGCTATCACTCCGTCTCCATCGCCTTGCTCGCCAAGCTTCACAAGAAGTCCCAGGACGAGTCACTCATCGAGCCCATGCGGCGCGCCATCGAGTTCGCTCATCACTTCATGCACCCGGATGGAAGTTACGCGGGCGAATATGGGAGCCGCAACACCTACCACTTCTATCCCCACGGCTTCGAGTACATGGCCAGCCGCATGCCCGAAGCGGCCTGGGTCGCCGAGACGTTCCTCCAGCGCGCGTTGCCGGAGCGCCGTCGCTATTACAACGAAGACAATCGGATGATCAGCCACTACGTGCTCTACTGGATGCACGCGTGGCTGGACTACGCTCCGGAGCGCCGAGGTACGCTGTCGGAAAATCGCGAGCCGTTCATCAAGTGGTTTCCACAGGCGGGTATCCTGGTCCGCAAGACCGACAGCTACTACGCGATCTGCAACGCCACCAAGGGCGGCGTCGTGAAGGTCTACGACCTGGAGGGGCCGCTTTACAGCGACACCGGCGTGATGGCGCAGACCACCGATGGCACCACCCTGGTGAGTCATCTGGTGGACGACGAGCACGCCTACCAGGTGGATCCCGCGACCGGAACGGTGCGGGTCTCCGGCAAGCTGAGCAAGCGCCGCTATCCCTTGTCGAGCCCCGTCAAACAGATGTTGTTTCGCGGCATGAACTTGAGCGTCGGGCGCTTCGGTGCCCACATGGTCCGGTCCATCCTCCAGAAGGTCTTGATCACCGGTAAACCCCGGACCGAGGTGCGCTTTGAGCGCACCCTGGTGCTGGGAGACGACGACGTCACCGTCGACGACGTCCTGGACCTCAGCGACGCCTCGGACGTGACCGTCGCCGAGATCATGGCGGGGTCCGACGCGACCTCTATCTACGTCGCCAACTCGAACACCTTTCAGGAGTCGGTACTGTTGCCCTGGCACACGGTGACGCAAAAAGACGTCAACACGCTCAACAGCACACGCCGCTTGGCGCTACCCACCCGTCGAGCCTTGGCCTACAAGGACCAGGCGTGAGGATCCTCCTGACCGGTGGCGCTGGCTTCATCGGATCGGCTTGCCTGCGACACTTTTTGGACCGCGGAGACGAGGTCGTGGTCGTGGACGCCTTCGAGGAGACGCTCTATCCGCGTGCGGTGAAAGACGCGGCGGTGGCCGAGTCTCGCCAGCGAGGGGAGTTCTCGCTGCACGAGATCGACGTCCGCGACCGCGCAGGGCTCATGGCGCTGGCGGCCGAGCACGGTCCCTTCGACGCCTTGGTCCATCTCGCCGCGGTCGCAGGGGTCCGACCTTCGGTGGAGAAGGCGTCCTATTATTACGACATCAACGTCACCGGGACGCAGACCGTCATCGACGTCGCACGGGCTCACGGGGCGGCCGACCGGTTGATACTGGCGTCGAGCTCGTCGGTCTACGGCGGCAACACGAAGACCCCCTTTGCCGAGACCGATGACGTCTCCCGGCCCGTCAGCCCATACGCGGCCAGCAAGCTCTCGCTCGAGCATCTGGCGCGGGCGGATCATCATCTGCACGGCGGCAACGTGTCGTGTTTACGGTTCTTTACCGTGTACGGTCCCGGCCAGCGGCCCGAGATGGCCATCCACAAGTTCATGCGCCTCATCGACCAGGGGGAGAGCATCCCCATGTTCGGCGATGGGAGCAGCGGGCGCGACTACACCTACATCGACGACATCGTCGCCGGGGTCGTCGCGGCCACCGACCGTCCTGAGGGGTTCAAGGTATATAACCTCGGCGGTGATCGGGTGGTGCGCCTGCTGGACCTGATCGAGGCGATCGGCGCGACGGTCGGCAAGCCCGTGGCTATCGAGCAGCTGCCGATGCAACCCGGGGACGTGACACTCACCATGGCCGACGTGACGCGCGCCCGTGCGGAGCTGGGTTACCAGCCGAAGACCTCGATAGAGGAGGGTCTATCCAAGATGTGGGCCTGGTTTCAGGGACGAAAGAGTTGAGATGAATCGGCGCTGGATCTCACTGTCCGCGCCCCTGACTTTCGGGATGGTGGCAAATGGTCGATTACGCTGAGCAGAAAGAATACTGGGAGGGCATGGGCAAGCGGCGCCATCCGTCGCATCCCGTGATCGAGGCGTTCGCAGGTCCCAAGCTGAGGTGGATCCGGGACCACACCGAGCCGCCCACCGACGGCCCCCACACCATGGTCGAGATCGGGGCTGGCAACGGTTACTTCAGCTACGGCTTCGACCGCGCCTTCGAGCTGACCGCGACCGACTTCTCGGAGACGATGCTCGAGATGAACCCGCTGCCGAGCAACCAGAAGGTTCAGGCCGACGCGTCGAACCTTCCGTTTGGCGACGACAGTTTCGATCTGGCGTTCTGCGGCAACCTGCTGCACCACCTGGAGGCTCCCGAGGTCGCGGTGCGGGAGATGGGCCGGGTGGCGCGAAAACACGTGGTGCTCCTGGAGCCGAACGCGCTGAACCCGCTGATGTTCGCGTTCGGCGTCGTCAAGCGAGAAGAGCGCGGCACGCTCAAGTTCACGCCGCCCTATCTCAAGGGCCTGGGCAAGAGGGCCGGGCTGAGGCTGCGCGCGTTCTCGACTCAGGGCATGGTGCTCCCGAACAAGACACCCGAGAAGCTCCTCCCCGTGTTCAAAGCCATCGACCGCCCAAATCCGATGGGCTTCTATCACGTCGCCATCTTCGACGTGTAGCCCCTCGGCGCCGACCGGTGTTCCGCCAACGCGTGGGAGTCTGCCGTCTTTGCGGCTGACGGCCCGTAGGCGGGACGTAGGCCCCAGCCGCTGAAGGGCGTATAGTCCCCGCTTCATGGGCGACGCGTCGACGGCTCCAGAGTTAACACCGCCACGGTCCTGGTTGCGTCGGGGCCTGAAGGCCTGTGTCTGGTTGCTGATCAGCCTCGCCCTGCTGGTCGTCGCCGCGTACCTCGCACTGCAGACCGACTGGGGGCGCGAGCAGGTCCGCCGCCTGTCGCTGGGCGCGCTCAACGACGCTATCGCGGGAGAGTTTCGGGTGGGGCGCCTGGTCGGCGACCCGCTGGGGACGCCGACGCTGCTGGACGTCGAGCTGTTGGACCCGGACGGGGGGACGGTCTTCACGATCGAGCGCGTGATCGTGTCCTTGGATGTGTGGTCGCTGGTGGGGCAGAAGGTACACATCGAGGCGCTTCAGGTGACGGGCCTCAGCTTCAACCTGCGCGACGCCGAGGGGCGGGTGGGTATCGCGCGGGCGTTTGCGCCTCCGGGGCCAGGCGTGTTGGGGGATTGGCTCATCGGCGGGGGGGAGCCAGAGAGCCCATGGCGGGTGCAGATAGATGCCATCTCGGTGAGGGACACGCTGGTCCTCGCTGGCTCCCTGAGGTCCGGAGGGGCGCGGGTGAGCGTCGAGGACCTCACCATCGGTGGGGCGCTCTCCCAAGGACCCAGCGGGCTACGCTGGAAGGACCTCTCCGTAGCGGGCCGGGTGGTCGGGTTGTCCGGCCCCTCCTCCGACGAGCCTCTAGCCTTGGCGTCGCACGGCGTCATGGGTGACGGGTTTGTGGTGTTCGAGTCCTTCGAAGCTCGGCTGGGCGAGCATCGGGCCAAGCTGAGTGGCCGCATGGTTCGGGCCGACGGTGAGCATGAGGTCGACCTGCGCGTCGCGTCGGTCAGCGTGGACTTGCCGGCGCTGGCTTCCCCTTTGGAGCGGGGCAAGGTGGAGGTGGCCGGGACCATCGCGGGTGCGCTGGGCGGCGCCAAGGTACACCTCGACGTTCGTTCGGCCGGGGGCTCCGTGGAGCTGCGAGGGCTCGCCGGCCTTCGCCCCGGCGGTCCTGTAGTGGATCTGGACGTCAGCGGGCGCGGGCTGGCTCCGATCAAGGTGTCACGCCGCGTGACGACGCCGGTTCAAGCGAACCTGGACGGTCGGGTGCAGCTCCAGGGCGACCCAGCGGGCCTGGGTTTCCTCGACGCGGGCCTTACGCTGAGCGGTTTTCGCGGCGTCGAGGGGCTGCCGCCGGTGCTCGAGACGGTCCTCCGCGTGTATCGCGGCAACCTGGAGGCGCGCGTCGAGCAGCCCCCCCAGATGACCCTGTCTGTGGTCGGCCCTCTCGAGTCGCCTTTCAGCTTTGACATCGCTGCCCAGGATGTGGACCTGGGTGTGTACGCGCGGGCCGCGGGGATCGCCGGGATCGGCAGCGAGATCCATCTCTTCGAGGGCTACGGCGAGGTGCAGCTCCTGGGCGAAGGAGCGGTCGGTCTGCTGCTGGCGGCGGACATGGTCGTCGAGAACATCAGCATCGACGGCGCGGAGCAACGCGTCAACGCGCGAGCGCTGTCAGGCGACGTGGACTTCCACTATCCGGGGTGGGGGGTCCCGCTCGGCGAGCTGAACCTGTCTGTCGACGAGCTCGACATCGCGCATGGGGTCGGAGCGGCCGAGCAGCGCCGATACGCCGACCACGTCATCGCAGCGATCGAGACCGCCCCGGGGGACGCGGGGACGGTCGCGTTGGAGGGGGCTGTCTCTGGGTTCACCATCCAGATGCCCGAGGGGACCATCGGGGAGGTCGTCATACCGGCGGCTGTCAAGGTGTCGGAGACGGACTGGCGCCCCGTCGGCAAGGTGAGCGTCAAAGCTCGCGACGTCGACGTAGCGACCTTTCGTGGCAGCATCATCAATGCCGCGATGACGCTGCGACGCGCGGGACACGAGGTGTCCGAGGAGCTGCTGGTGTCAGGCAGCCTCAAGGCACGCCGGGTAGGGGTCGGCGAGACCGTCGCGCTGGGGTCGGCGAGCGGCACCATCCGTGGACGCGTCAGCCGGCGCGGTGGCTGGTCAGGCCGTCTGAAACTCGACGCGTCGACCGTCGACGTCGCCGACCAGCTGTTGAATATGGCTCATGTGGACCTCCAGGCGGCCTCGATGGAGAGCGCGAGTGGGTCGCTCAGCGACGCGTTGCGGCTTTCGGGAACGGTCGCTGGGGACACCTGGAGGATGCGCGGAACGAGCGTAGGCGCAAAACGAGTCTTTGTGACGGTGGAGGGGCTGACCCTACCTCTGGGTGGAGGCTTTCCTCGCGGAGAGATCGCGTTCGACCTGACCCAGGCGAAGGCGTTGCGGCCGGTGGGTCGACTGACCGGTGACGTCAGCCTCCAGCGCGGCGGCTCCATCACGGTCAAGGCGATGGGGCGCGGCGGACTCGTCGACCGGGATCTGCACCTGGACGTCGATCTGCCGATCGACGGTCGCTCCACCACGCGGCTCACGGTTCACGAGCTCCAGCTGAGAGATCGTCGGGGGGATGGGTTCGTGGTGCGGGGCGGAGTCGTCGAGTTGGGCCGAGGCCGGATCTCGACCCAGGGGGTCACGTTCAAGGAGCTCGGCCGCGGCGGTGGGTTCTCGGTGGCGGGAGTGTTTCGCACGGGCCGTGGGCCGATCGATCTCACCCTCGACGGGCGCTCCGTCGATGTTCGGAAGTGGGCGGGTCGTTTCGAGGATCTCATCGGAGTCTCGATCCCGCTCCCAGGAGAGTTGGCCGGGCTGTTGGACGTGCGCGCATCAGCGCGTCGGCGCCGCGGTGAATTTTCCGGTGACGCGACGGTGAAGCTGTCCGGAGGTCGCTACGACGTCCTGAAGGGGGTGCGCGGGCGAGTCAGCGCTCAGCTCGGTGACGGCTGGCTCATCGTCGATGGGGTCTTGCACGAACGCCAGGTGGCGGACCCGTTGGTGTTCGAGTCGGTCAGGGTCCCCGTGCGTGTCTTCTCGGGTCGACGCTGGTGGAGCTGGGGTGACCTGCGTAAGGCGGACGGCACGGTCGATGTACCCAGCGTCGAGTTGGAGCGTTTTGCCGCCTACCTGCCCGAGGCCATGACCGCCGGAGGGGTTCGGCGCGCCTTGGGTGGGAGCCTCACGGTGAAAGCGCAAAAGACGCTCGACGCGCGTCCCACCGTTCGGATGACCGTGCGTGCGCTGGAGGTTCGCCCTGGACGTGGTGGGCGACGATTGACCAAGGCTGCTCTGATTGCGCGTTCAGATCGAACCAGGTTTACGCTGGCCCGGGGCCGAACCAGCCTGGAACAGCAGCTCGAATTGGACGTCGGGGTGGACTACGGCGTCACGGATGCGATCGCGACGGCGGTCAAAGGCGAGACCCCAAAGGGGGGGTGGGAGACCTACCTCGAAGACCGCAAAGGCGAGCTGCTGAAGGCCCGGCTGACCGGTGAGCTGACGACCTCCGGGTTGTTGCTCGGGGACCTTCCATTTGTACCGGCGTCCCTTGGCTCGGTTCGGTTGCAGACGTTTGGTCGCACGTCGGCGCCAGCTCCAGGACGCCAAGACCCGCAGCGGGCCCCCCTCCGATTGCTCGGCACGGTCGGGGCGCCTCGGGCCGAGGGTTGGGCCATCGTCGAACGCGTCCCCTTGGCCAACAATCTCCGGGGCCGCATCGAGATGCGCTTCGACGGCGCTTCGCAGGACAGGCGCGCGGAGGTTCAGGTGGCGATCCCGCAGCAGGTCCTCGCTTCGGTCAAGATCGCGCTGCCACCCCTGGTGGAGAGGCTCCTCAGCGTGGGGCGCGCGACGGATGTATTGAAGGACCCGGAGCTCGACGTCGAGGTCTTCAGCGAAGCGTTGGCAGCCGACTCTCTGGGACGTCTGCTGCCTTCGCTGGCTGATACGGTCAACAGCCTCGTCCCGGAGGGTCGGACGACGTTCCACGCGCGTGTACGGGGGACCCCGCAAGGGCCGGAGATTCGAGCGGACGTGCGGCTGGAGCGACGGCAAGACACCTACGTGGCGAGCCTCACGCGGAACGTTCACCTGCTGGGGCATGTGGGCCCTGCTGGCACGCGCGTGTACGCGATGGCGGATCAGGGGCCGGCGGGGGGGATGCTGCTGGCGCGAGCCGGGCTTGATGTCCCATCGTCGGCCTTTCTCGCCTTCGGCGACGGCTGGGTGGACGACCTCATGCGCCAGCCCCTGACCGGCGGGCTCGCGTCCACGGACTTTCGCCTCGATCAGCTCGAGCACGTTCTGCCATCCGTGTTCGGCCGCTCCCGAGGGTGGCTCGATGCCGACGTGAAGCTCACCGGCACCGCGGGTGACCCGATCTTGGAAGGATACTCCGACGTCCGCTTCGACGAGGTGGAGGTGAAGCTCATCGGTAAGCGAAGCGACGGGCCGTTCGACGTCGGCCTGTGGTTTCATGACCGGATGCTGGAGCTGTGTCGAGCTGCTCCACGGGCCAGCGCGGCGCCACGAGCCAAGGGGCGCTGCGTGCCGCTGGAGTTCGACGAAGGCGGCGGAACGATGAAGATCGGTCTGTTGATGCGACTGCCCAAGCTCGATCCCGCGGCGATGGCGCTCGCTGGGCGCGTGCACATGAAGGGCTTCGATCTCTTCGAGAGCGAGACCCTGCGTTTGAAGGCCGACAGCGACCTCTCGATCGGCGGCACCCTGGCGCGACCCATCTTCACCGGCACGCTCGACGTCCACGAGGCTAGGTATGTCCCCGACGTTGGAGGCTCCGATGTACAAACCATCGGCATGCCCGAGGACGTTCGGATGTTGAGCAGCGTGAGGGTGGGAGGGCCACGGATGGCTGAACGTGCCGGCGGGACTCTGGCTCCGTTGGAGTTTGTGGGGCCGTTTCCCGTGGTCGTCGACGTCGAGACGCGACTGCCCAAGGGGGGAGTCCACGTCACCAACAAGTTCATCGACGCCAGACCACACGGAACCATCCGCGCTCGCACCGACTCCGATGGGACGCTCCGCGTCAAGGGACGGGTGTGGGTCAACGACGGCGTATTCCGTCCGTTTGACCGCGAGTTCACGTTCTCCGAGGACTCCTACGTGGACTTCACCGGTGACCCGTCGGTGGATCCTGTGCTCCATATCAGGGCGGCCTACAGCATCGCCGGCGTGGATCTCTCGAGCATCGGCAAGTCGGTTACCCCCAAATCGACGATCACCGTGGCCATCGACGGCAAGACTGGCAACATCGACGGCGAGCCCGACCTCGGCAACGATCTGGGGATGACCAAGGAGCAGATGATGAGCATCATCCTCCTGGGCACGCCGGGTGGTCTCGCTTCAGGTAGCGCGGACGCCCTGTCCGAAGCCGCGTTGAGCGCGCTGGGCTTCTCCGAGAAGCTTCGTGAGGGTTTCTTCTTCCTGGATCGGATCAGCTTTGTGCCGACGGGTGATTCGGTGAGGCTTCACGTCGGCAAGGAGCTTGGCGAGAACCTCTGGGGCTATTACGACTTCAACTCGAACGCCGCCCAGGACGACAATCAGCACGTCATCCGAGTGGAGTGGCGGTTCTCGAAGGGGTGGCGACTGGAGACTCGGGTCGGCGACTTCCAGACGGGCAGTTTGGAGCTTCTGTACCGCTACACGTACTGAGCCGGGCGCTCGGCGGTTGGCGTATCCGGCCGCCGCGAGCTGTCCGTTTGCATGTGAGCTGGGCTAATCCGGGTCACTCAGGCCTCTCCGGCTGCCACCGGCGGATCCGCAGCGCATACGGGCGCCTACTCCCTGCGGCGAGTGCGACGTGCGTGTCCTACGACGTTGCTCGCCTGGCGGTCCGCGCCACCCCCGCCCCTCCATGGTCTCGCTCCAAGCCCCATGAATGAACCGGGCTCCATGACGCGACGCGACGTTCCACGCAGCACACTGGGACGAGGTCATAGTGTTGTGACGAAGGCGCGCACCGCCTCGAGGATGCGGGCGTTCACCTCCTCCTGAGTCTGGCCTGCGGCCGCGAGAGCGCGTTTGCCGCAGCGCAGCGAGTGGTCGCCTCCATCCACCACATGCAACGTGCTGCGGGCGGTCATCCGCTTGCGCACAGCGTCGAACAGGTCCAGCGGACCCATCGGATCGCGCGTGCCTTGGATGAACAGGATTGGCGTGCCCAGCGACAATAGGACCTCGTCGCGGATCGCGCCCGATTTGCCCGCTGATTTGAGCGGGTAGCCGAAGCACACCAACCCGGCGACCCGGTCGGCGGCGTCGTCGCGCTCCACGGTGAGGTGGCAGCCTACCCGTGAGCCCATCGACTTGCCGGCGAGCACCAGCGTCTCCGTCGTCGATGCCGGCGCGAGCTGCTCGAGCGCATCGTGGTGGCGCGCGATGAGCTTTGGGAGACGATCCGGAGCCCTGCGGCCTTCGAGGCGATAATGGTAATCGAAGGGTTGGACCCTGCCGATGGCGTCGAGCCGCTCGGTCCAGGCGGTCATCCAGCCCGAGTCCGATCCGGCACCGGCCCCGGGGGCGAACAACAGGGTGGGGCGGTTCATGTCGCGAAGACCTGGTTCATGTCGCGAAACGACTTGAACTCCAACGCATTGCCGCTCGGGTCCCGAACGAAGAAGGTGCCCTGCTCGCCGATCTCACCCGCGAAGCGGACCCGTGGTTCGATGATGACATCAGCCCCGCCGTCCAACAGGCGCTGACCCAGGGCGCGCCAGTCGTCCCAGGGGAGGACGGCGCCGAAGTGACGGACAGGGACCGCGTCGCCGTCGACCTCATTGGTGGCCAGCGTGGCGTCGTCAGCGTCCACGAGGTGAGCGCTGATCTGATGGCCGAAGAAGTCATAGTCGACCCAGCGCTTTGCGGAGCGACCCTCGCGGCAGCCCAACAGATCGCCATAAAACGATCGTGTAGTCGCCAGGTCCCGCACAGGAAACGCCAGATGAAACAGGGCAGGCATCGTCATGGGGCCGCCGAGGTGATGTCTTGGCGCTCGAGGACCTCGGCGACCGTCGTCACGAAGCGTCCGATGTCTCTCGGCGTGACCTGTCCGATACAGCCGATGCGGAAGGTCGGTGCTTGGGTCAGCTTGCCCGGATAGATCGCGAACCCGCGTTGGCGGAGGGCATCGTAGAAGCGCGTGAAGGTGAAGTTGGGGTCGGCCGGCTGACGTAAGGTCACGATGATGGGGGCCTGAAGCTCGTCCGGGAGCAGCGTCTCGAAGCCGAGGCGACGCAGCCCCGACACCAGCGCTTCGCAGTTTTGCCGGTAGCGGCCACCGCGCCCCTCGACGCCGCCCTCTTCATGGTGAAGGCGCAGCGCTTCATGCAGCGCGGCGATGACCTGAGTCGGAGGGGTGAACCGCCACTGAGCGTTGTTTTCGAAGCCGCGGAGCTGGGCGTGCAGGTCCAACGACAGCGAGTGGCAGTTGCCTGCGGCCGCCTCGAGGGCGTCTGTGCGGGCGATGGCAAAGCCGAAGCCGGGGACACCCTCGAGGCATTTATTGCTGCTCGCCACGACGGCTTGGAACGGGGTGCGCTTCGCGTTCAGGGGCAGCGCCCCGAAGGCGCTCATGGCGTCGATGATGAGCTCGCGCCCGTGCTTGGCTGTCACGTCGGCGATCTGTTGGATGGGGTTGAGCATCCCCGTAGTCGTCTCGCAGTAGACGGCAGCGACGTGAGTGATCGATGGGTCCTCCGCGAGGGCGGCGTCGAGCCGGGCTACAGAGGTCGGCTCGGTCTCGTCGTCGACCAACGTGACGACCTCCCGGCCCATGATCTCGATCATGTGGGTGATCCTTCGCCCATACGCTCCGTTCATCAGGACCAGCGCTTTGCCGTCACGGGGCAAGAGCGTCCCGAGGGTGGCCTCCACCGAGAACGTGCCGCTGCCCTGCATCAGCACGCAGCTATACGCCGCGGGGTCGGCGCACAACGCGACCAGCTGCTGTCGGACCTCGCGATTGATACGAATGAACGCCTGGTCGCGGGACCCGAAGTCGACGGTCATAGCGTTCCGGGTACTCGACGCGGTGGTCAACGGTCCGGGAGTGAGCAGGAGCGGGACAGATTCGGTTGGCATGGTGGGACTCCAGAGGTGACGCGGCACCACTGCCACAGCCCCGACGCGGGATCAATCCCCGTGGGCGGGCTCTCTCCACCCAGACCGCGCCGCGCTCGCTGTTGGTGCCTGACGCCGTCGGCGGTGGTGACCCGCCACGCGTCGCTGTTGCGGACGTCCTTGACTGGCCGAGCCCGAGTCGACCTCATGTCAGCTGCGCCCACCTCATGTCAGGTGCGCCCTCGCGCCTGCCGTGGACGTCTGACCGCAGGACCGGCGTTGCGCGGCTGTGGAGGGCCCCGACGGAGTGGCGCTCTTTACCGGCGCAGCATGTCGTAGGCTTCCTTGCTCCGCGACTTTCGGAAGTGCTTGTAACTGTTCGACGCGGGCGCTGGGCGGCTC
>JAAZYN010000390.1 GCA_014239625.1 Myxococcales bacterium
CTCCTCGGTTTCGCTCGAACTCTGGTGAGAAATGCGGGCTAACAGAGGCGTTTG
Source organism: Myxococcales bacterium (assembly GCA_014239625.1). Classification (GTDB taxonomy): domain Bacteria; phylum Myxococcota_A; class UBA9042; order PHBI01; family JAAZYN01; genus JAAZYN01. The sequence continues at coordinate 55 of JAAZYN010000390.1, forward strand.
ATCCTGATGGGCAACGTGGTCCGGCGCGGGACCACCACCGCGTCATGGAGCGCGGGGCCCAGGATGACGAACTCCAGCTCGGCGGCGGCGCCGGCGGCCGCCCCATCATCTATCATCGCTACCCCTTGGCTGGCGCGGAGCCCTCCCAGCCAGCGCCGAGTGTCGCTCACGAAGACGAGATCACCGGCCTTGACCTCGAGCGCTTCCGCAAGCGCAGGCGAGACCCGCACGGTGGGCAAGCCGGTGGAGCTGCGCTCCAGGTCCTGGTCACCACGGCGAACCGCCGCACGCACCCAGCGCCCCTCGTCTTCGGTGCCCGGCGACCCCTTGTAGCGGGCCAGCGCGTCGGCCACCGTGCCCCACACGAGCCCGCGCAGGGAATCGACGCTGGGGGCTCTGGTGGCGAGGGTGACCACGACGCCGATCGCCGCGCTGACGGCGAAACCGTATAGGGCGCGCGTGAATTTGAACTGCTTGGCGCCCTCGAAGAGGCCGTCGCCGACTTCCTTTGCGGGCACCCCGTGAGAGAATGGCGCGACCAGGTCGGGCACGAAGATCGAGATGATGATGGCGACGGCGCCGCCGATCATCGTCCAGATGGCGGCGGTGGTGGTGTAGCGCTTCCAGAACACCCCGAAGAGCAGCGCGACCACCAGCGGCGGCGTCACCGCCGCGGTGAACGAGGCGTGGGCGGCGTAGATGGACTCGAACATCATAAAGATGGGGACCAGAGCGATGCCCAACAGGGCCACGCCGATGGAGCTGCCACGGGCCACGCGCAGCAGGTCGGCGTCGGTGGCCTCGGGGTGTTTGGGTTGGTAGACGTCGTTGACGACGATCGCCGCCACCGCGGTGATGAGCGTGTCCACCGTGGACATGAGCGCTGCGGTCAGAGCGGCCATGACCAGGCCGAAGACGCCCGGGCGCGACAAGAACTCGGCGGCCACGAAGAAGGCCTCGGCGCCCTGCGTCTCGGGGGAGAGGTCGCCGGTGTTGACCAGCGCGCGCGCGACCCAGCCCCCGGAGGCGACGACGATGGCGGCGATGGGCATCAAGATCAGCAGCATGCTGATCACCGCCTTGCGACCCTCGCCCAGGGACCGCGCGGCCAGAAACCGCATGATGATGCCCTGGTTGAGAAAGTAGAACATGGCGCTGTTGGCCATCGCGTCCTGCCAGAAGATCCCGACGCTGTTGTAGCCGGGGTCTTCGGCGAAGTTGGTGAAGGCCGTCCGATGGCCGCGGGGCATGTTCTCCCACAGCGACTCCATCCCGCCGACGTGGTCGGCGCCGAGGTAGACCAGGAGCCCACCCACGGCGAGCAGCATCACCCCCTGGAAGAGATCCGTCATGATGACGCTCGTCTGGCCACCGGCGGTCACGTAGATGGCGCTGACCCCTGCGACGACCACGGCGGCCAGCGGGATGGGCCAGCCGAGCAGGATGTTGAGGGCCTTGCCCATGGTGAACAGGTTCACGCCGACGTACCCGATGAGGTAGGCGAGCAACAGCCAGGTCACCACCCGACGCGCCCGTGACGAGAAGCGGCGTTGAAAGTACTCGGGGATCGAGGTGACCCTCGAAAAATAGAGAATAGGCAGCCACCCGAAGAGCAACAGCGGGGTCCACAGCCAGTCGTTGAGGTAGGTCTGAGACGACGCCAGCCCTTCGCCGAAGGCCACCTTCGAGTACTTCACGAAGCTCGCCGAGCCGACCGTCGTGGCGACCAGCGAGAAGGCGATCAACCACCATGAGAAGCGCTGGCCGCCAAAGAAGAAGTCCCGGGAGGTCTTCTGGCGCCGGCCAAACCACGTCCCGATGGCGAGGATCGCCACGAAGTACAGACCGACGATGGCGTAATCCAGGCCCGTGCCGAGGGAGCGCTCGCCCGGCTCCGGGGGAGGCGGACCGTCATACGGCTGGCCTGGACGCTCCGTCATCTCCGCGTACTGGAGCCAGCCCTGAAGGACCATGAAGAAGGCCAAGCCCCCCAGCAGGATCAGAAGGTTTCGCAGCCCCTTGCCGGAGAGCCCCACGTAGCCTTGTCGCCACGCGAGGTAGAGGCCGGCCCCGAAGACGGCGCCGCCCACGCTGTACTGGTAAACATATGGGTCCAAGGTCGCGTCACTATAGGCCGACCACCACCTCCAGCAAGTCGCCTCGGCCAATTCTCGACTCCAACGCTTGCCGGCTTGGCCTGTCCGAGCTAAACCCGGCGCATGCCCTGGGCGATGGATTTAGGCACGACGAATACGGCGATCAGCCGCTGGGATGAGGCATCCGAGCGGCCACGCTTGCTGGAGATGTCCGACATCTGCCGGCAGGCCGGCGGCGAGAATCACCTGGAGGCGCCGCGCCTCATCCCGTCGGCGACGCACGTGCTCGACGACATCAGCTTCTGGGGACGGGTCGCCACCTGGCCGATGTTTCGAAAGCGGGTGTTCTGGGGCCAACACGCGCTCATCGGGCGCCCGGCGCTGGATGCCAATGACAGCACCGTCCAGCCCAACTTCGTGCGCTCCTTCAAAGGTCACCTGGGGCACGCGCCGTTTCGGATCCTGGCCCGCGCCGGCCAGCAGACGTACACCACCCGGGACGTGGCCCGAGTGTTCCTCCGGGAGCTGTTGAGCGAGGTCAAGCGCACGACCGGCGAGCGGATCCGCGAGCTGGTGGTGACGACGCCGGTGGAGTCCTTCGAGAGCTATCGCGCGGAGGTGCTTCAGATCTTGAAGCGGCTCGGAGTGCGCAGGGTGAGGTTCATCGACGAGCCGGTGGCGGCGGCCCTGGGCTACGGGCTGAGCCTGCGCCAAAACCGGCTGGTGTTGGTGGTGGACTTCGGTGGCGGCACGCTGGATCTGGCGCTGGTCATGATGACCGCCAAGGACGTTCAGGCGGGACGCTGCGAGGTCGTCGCCAAAGAAGGTCGACAGATCGGCGGCAACCTCGTGGACCGCTGGCTGCTCCACGAGTTCTGCCAACAGCTCGACTTCGAGCTGGCGGAAGACGCCGAGGAGGAGGGCAACAAGTTCTGGTACCGGCTGATGCTTCACGAGGCCTGCCGGGTCAAGGAGGCGGTCTTCTTCAAAGACAAGGTCGACTTCAACCTGACCCCACCCGAGGAGATGCGCAGCTGGGATGCGCAGGTTCGGGGCGCCGCCGATACCCTCGAGGTGACCAAGCAGACCCTGGTGGAGATCCTCGAGCGCAATGGCCTGTACCAGGCGCTGGAGGACTGCGTGCAGGGGCTCACGCAGCAGGCGGAGCTCCAGAACATCCGCCTGGACGAGGTCGAGGACGTCCTGATGGTGGGTGGCTCGACGTTGCTGCCCGGCGTGTATCAGCACTTCGAGCAGCGGTTTGGCCGCGGCCGCGTGCGCGCGTTTCAGCCGTTCGAGGCGGTGGCCTACGGCGCCACCGCGTTCTCCGCGGACGCCTTCCAGCAGAGCGACTACATCGTCCACGACTACGCTTTTGTGACCTACGATCCGAAGACCCACGAGCCGCAGTACACGACGGTCGTGCCTCGCGGGACGCGGTTCCCGACGCCGACGGACTTCTGGAAGCGGCGACTGGTGCCGACCTGCTCCCTGGGAGAGCCCGAGACGGTCTTCAAGCTCGTGATCTGTGAGGTCGGCAGGCAGCTCGAGGGGGAACGCCGGTTCAGCTGGGACAAGGACGGCAACCTCCACAAGCTGGGCGGTAGTCAACGAGGCAACGGAGACCTCAAGGACGGACGGCTCGTGGTGCCTCTCAACGAGTCGAGCCCGACCCTGGGCTACCTGAAGCCGCCGCATTCGCCGTCGGACCGCAAGCCCCGGCTGGAGATCAGCTTCGGCATCAACGCCGAACGGTGGCTCCAGGCGTCGGTGTTCGACCTGCAGACCAAGAAGCTGCTCATGCGCGAGGAGCCCGTCGTCAAGCTCCTGTGACGCGCCGGAGCGCAGGTCTCTCCCGAGCCGACGCGACTACTCGTCATCGTCGTCCTCCTCGTCCTCGTCGTCCTCGTCGTCCTCGTCGTCCTCGGTGCCGTCTGCGTTGAGCCCAGAGACGTCGCAGCCGTGGCTGTTGCCCAGCAGGCAGGCCTTGCGCTCGAGCGCCGCGGCGGTCTCGTCGTCGGCCTCCACGCCGCAGCCCAGGTCGGCGTGATTCGCCAGTCGCACGCAGGCGGCACCATCGACGGACGCGCACCCGCCTTCGTCCAGGGCCCGGCCCCGACGAAACAGCGCCTTCGCCTGCTCGATGGCCCGGTCGCTGCCCTCGTCGGCGAGGTGATAACCCAGCTTGTAGCAGGCCTTGGCGCCGCCGTGAGCGCACGCTGTCCGCAGCAGCGCGCGTTCCAGGTCCGGGTCGTCGACGACCTCGCGCACGTGGTCGTAACAGGCTCCCGGGTCGAGCGAGCAGGCGGTGTTCTGAAGGCGGGCGACGTGGGCCGCGGGCTTGCCCAATCGGGCGGCGGCGGCGGCCACGCTCGCGCAGGCCTGGAGCCCGCCGCTGCCCTCCAGGCAGCGACGACGCCCAACGGCGTACTGGTGCTGACGGGCCTGATGTGCCCGCAGGACGAGCCCACCGTCGAAGAGCAAGGCGACTCGCAGCTGGCACGCGCCGAGGACCGCGTGGCGCACGCACGACGGGGTGAGCAGTGACGCGGCCTGGGCCGCCGAGAAGCGTCGCGCCTCCTCCCGCTCGTCGTCGGG
>JAAZYN010000391.1 GCA_014239625.1 Myxococcales bacterium
GACTCCGTGAGCCCTGCGGTCGTCGCGGTCGCCTCTTTGACGACCTGAAGCCGGCGTCCCCGCTCCGGTATCAACAGGTGAAGGTGGTTGGGTGCCCGCACCTCGTGGCCGTCAAACAGTGCATTGAATGGCGGGTTGGAGCTCACCAGGCGGCCGGTCCCGTCGTACAACGCGGCGGTCAACGGCATATCGTTGAGCATGTTGACCATGTTCGCCGACGAGAGCTGAGGCAGCGCCTCGCACAGCAGCACCTGGCGCCCCGAGTCGAGGGTCAACGCCCGATGGGTTATCAACAGCCGCTTGGTGTTGCCTTTGGGCTTTAGCTCAGCCCACTCGGTGATCGTCTCGCCTCGATGTGTCGCGTCCAGCCTCTGCTGCAAGATGGCGCTCATGGCGTCGCTGCGCCCGACCGTGAAGTCACGCTCCCGAAGCTCGCGGAGGCTGTCAGCGTTCCAGACCACGAGCGCGCTCGCGTTGGCCCAGAGCATCGCGGAGGCCACCACGTCGTAAACCCACAAGGGCACCGTCAGGCTCTCGGTTGGCGCCAATCGCGCCTCGAGCTCTCGGAGCGTCGTTGGTCCAACGGGCGCCGCCAGATCTGGGTGAAACTGGCTCATGCACGCGATAGTAGCGGTGTGAGTGCTGTTTACAACCGAGTCGTGGGCGAGACACGTTGGCCAAACGCTTCAATGTGTGGCCAAATTCGCTCAGGACCTGAGTAGGACGCCAGTGTCAGAGTTACAGGCCGATCCATACGTTGGACTTACGCTGCAGGACCGGTACCACTTGGTCGAGTGCCTCGGCGAGGGTGCGATGGGGGTGGTTTACCTGGGCCGAGACTCCAAGGAGCAGCGAACCGTCGCGATCAAGATGCTCCACGAGACGGCCCTCGAGCGGGACCCCAGCCAAAACCACCGGCTGGTCGAGCGCTTCAAGCGCGAAATCGAGACCACCAAGAAGCTACGGCACCCCAACATCGTAGCTGTTGTGGCAGACGGCGAGGCTGACGACGGTATGCCCTACGTCGTCTTGGAGTACCTGGAGGGTTGGGATCTCCGGGACGTGCTGGAAGACGAGACCAAGCTCACGCCCGAACGCGCAGCCCGCGTCGGGCTGAGCATCGCGCTCGCGTTGGAGGAGAGCCACGGTCTCGGGATCGTGCACCGAGACTTGAAGCCCGAGAATGTCTTCTTGGTGCAGCGCGCCAATGATGAGGTCGTCAAGGTCCTCGACTTCGGCATCGCCCGCGGAACAGACGAAGACCAAGAGCGGCTGACCATCGCGGGGACTGCGCTTGGAACGCCGAGATACATGGCCCCCGAGCAGGTGACGGACTCGGGCCTGACACCCAAGACGGACATCTACAGCTTGGGCGTGATGCTGTTCGAGATGCTCAGTGGCGACATCCCGTTCTGGTCGGAAAATGAGTTGGACCTCGCGCTGATGCACGTCAGCCGAGCTCCGGCAAAGCTGGACATCGAGGGGATGGAGATCGAGCTGCTGGCGAGATGGCGCGACCTGGTCGGCAAGCTCCTGCGAAAACGCCCGGAGCAGCGGCCGACCGCCAGGCTGGTCGCCACCCACCTGGCGACGCTCCACGCCATGGCGCTGCGCAAAGCGGAGGTGCATCCAGACAAGGACACGCAGATCCTTCGGATGGACGTCGCCAAGGCGCGCAACGCGTCGCTGTCGAGATCCAGCCATTCACGACCCACCCGGGTCCTCGGGGTCAGGACCACGCGCTCCGGGTCGGTGCTCGTCAAACCCACCGGGCAAGAGGCCACCGACCTTCACCGCGATCAGACGCGGCGCGTTCCGACCCACATCCTCACGTTGGCCCAGTCCAGAACCATCGCGGCGAGTCAACGAGCGACAACCGACCAGCTCTGCGATGACGGCCGGGCACACGCGCCCATGACCGACGCCAATCATCGCGCTGAGAACAAAAAGCTGGAGGCACCGCCACCGAACGCCAGCAGCCAGCCCACGACGCGCAGCGGAACCCAGGTCGCCGTCGCTGCGCTGGAGCCCCTTCACGACGCCCCGGCCCCGACCGAAGCGTCAGGGCGCGTGATGGTCTGGGCCGCGCTGGGGGTCTTATTGGTGCTCGCAGCGGCCCTGCTCCTGGTTCTGGCCAACGTCTGAAGGTCGAGGAAGGTGAGCCGGGCTCACACTGCACCTCCACCAGGCCCGACGCCGTCGGTGTGAACGAATCAGCACCCGGCCGGCGGCGTGGCCGACCCGCGAGCGTCAGGGGCCCAGCTCGGCCAGCACACCGCCTACCAGTCGCAGGCTCCCCGCGACCAGCACGCCGCCCTCCTCGCCCACGGCCTTCCGCACGATCTCGAGGGCGCGGCGCAGATCCGGCTCCACCGCGACATTCTCGCAGGCCTCCCGGGCCTCCTCCTCCATCACCTCCGGGGCTACCATAAGCGCCTGCGGAACGTGCGTGAGGACTATAAGGTCACAGCGCGCCCCCAGATCTCGCAGCATCGATGGGTAGTCCTTGTCGTGCTTGGCCGCAAACAGCAGGGCCCGGGGGCGCTCCGGGAGAAACGCGTTCAACTGCCTGGCCAACAGCGACGTCGCGGGGGGGGTTGTGGGCGCCGTCCAAGAGCATCGCGGGCCAACACCGGCCGAGCGGGTCGACGCGCCCCTCGCGGCGCTCGAGGCGGCCGGGATGGCGGGCCCGCTGAAGGCCCTCGAACATGTGCACCGGCTTGAACGCGAACCCCTTCGCCGCGAGGCTCTCGATCGCCGCGCACGCCAGCGCAGCGTTGTGCCCTTGATGGATCCCCGGCAACCCCAGTCGAATGGGCCCGACCCGATGGATCCAGCCACGGTAACGGAACCCCGACCCCAGCCACTGCCAGACGAAGTCCACGCCCGCGCGACGAATGGGGCAACGTAGGTCGAACGCCCGGGGCCCGACGACCGACTTGAACAGCCGCGGGCGGACCCCGGTGACGACCGTGGACCGTTTGGAGATGATTCCGGCCTTTTCTCTGCAGATGCTCTCCAGATCGTGGCCGAGGTGCTCCTCATGGTCGAAACCGATCGTCGTCAGGATCGAGACCAGCGGCGGCACCACCGCCGTGGCATCATGGCGACCGCCCAAGCCCACCTCGAGGACCGCCAGGTCGACCTCACGCTCGACGAAGTAGAGGAGCGCGATCGCTGTCAGCGCCTCGAAATAGGTCAGGTGAATCGGCGGCCCCCCGTCCCGACCATCCACCACCGCTCGCACCCGGTCGGCCAACCGCACGACGTCTGACGGCAGGATCGGGATGTTGCCGATACGGATCCGCTCGGTGACGTCCAGCAGGTGCGGGCTGGTGTAGAGGCCCACGCGGTATCCAGCGGCGTGGGCGATCTGGGAGGTGAACACCGCGGTGGAGCCCTTGCCGTTGGTTCCAGCGATGGTTACCGCTGCGAGGCGCTCGTGAGGTGAGCCCAGGCGCACCAGGGCCGCTCTGATCCGATCGAGCCCGAGCTGGATCCCGGAGGGCTGGAGGTTCAACAACCAGCGCGATGTCATCGCCAATCCATGTTCCGCAGCCGTGCTCACTCCAAGACGGTAGAGCGACGAGCGTTTCCAAGCAACGTCGCCGCGCATGCAAGCCGCTCTTCCAGAGGCTGGGCAGTTCATGAATAATCGCCGCTCGCTCCACCCGACACCCGGTTTGCAGCATGAGTGAAACCCGCGCCGATACACCCCCAGAGCCGGTCAACGTGCCGTTCGAGAGCATGTCCACCGACCAGCTCGCGGCCGCCGTCCGGTACCACAACTGGCGGTACTTCACGCTCGACGATCCGATCATCAGCGATGTCGCCTTCGACACGATCACGCGGCGCCTCAAGAGCCTCGCCCCGGAGCATCAGGCCCTGCTGGAGCTCGTCGGCGACGCCGCCGCTACGGGCGACAAGGTCTTCCACGACCACCCGATGCTGAGCCTGGACAAGTGCTATTCGGAGGAGGAGCTCCTGCACTGGGCGACATCATTCGAGGGCCAGGTCACCGAGTCGCCCAAGATCGACGGGGTCGCGGCCTCCTTCAAGTACGACCGCGGCCGCCTCTTGCTCGCGGTGACGCGGGGCGACGGTAAACGCGGCGAAGCGTTCACCGCCAACGCGATGCACATCGGCGAGGTGCCCAAGGCGATCCCGTACGCCGGCAAGGTCGAGGTGCGCGGAGAGCTCTACATGAAGCTGTCGGTCTTCGAGCGGTTCAAGAGCGCCGGCTTCTCCAACCCACGTAACACGACGGCCGGGGCCATCAAGCAGAAAGACCCCGCGAAGACAGCTCACTACGCCCTGTCCTTTTTCCTCTACGACGTCCTGGGCGGACCCGAGTTCACGACCGAGGTCGCCAAGAGCGCGTGGGCCGGCGAGCAGGGGTTTTTGCCGGTGGAGAGCAAGCTGCTGAGCACGTCCGACGCGCAGGCCGGCTACGAGGCGTGGTTGGGGCGCCGGGCGGCCGTCGACTTCGAGACCGACGGGGTGGTCTACAAGGTCGACGACATCGCCCAGCAGGCCTCCATGGGCGCCACCGCGCATCACCCTCGGTACGCCATAGCATACAAGTTCCAAGGGGAGTCCGGACTGTCCACGCTGAACGCGGTCGAGTGGTCCGTGAGCCGCACCGGCGCCATCACCCCCGTGGCTATCATCGCGCCCATCTTCCTCAGCGGCGCCATGGTCTCGAGGTGTTCCCTGCACAACCTGA
>JAAZYN010000392.1 GCA_014239625.1 Myxococcales bacterium
ATCCTGACCACCGCCACCCAGGAGGGGTTCGTGCGGGCGGTCTGCAACCCCACGATGCAGCCGGGACAGGGGGCGACCATCGCGGGTCTGCTGCCCTACGGGGTTCAACCGTCGACGGCGCTGACCGAGCAGCTGGGGGCCGACATCGTGCGCCACCAGATCGAGCTCTTCTACGGTCGCTCGGCGAGCCCCGTCGAGCTCGCCGAAGCGCGCGACAACACCAACCAATGCGCTCCCAAGCCGTGCACCGCGGAGCAATTCGCCCGCCCGGTCTGCTACGCGGTGATGTCGAGCGCTGAGCTGCTCTTCTACTAAGACGGGGGAACGACGATGACATCCACCCGACGCACGTTCCTGAAACTCACAGGCGCTGGTGCGGCCGCTGCGGCGCTGGCACCGCACGTCTGGATCAAGAACGCCAAGGCCAAGCAGACCGTAGCCCACGGCGGGATCAAACACCTCCTCTACATCCGGCTGAGCGGCGGCTACCGCTTCACCACCGGCTTCAACGGTGACGTGGCCCCCGAGTTCAACCCGTTCGGCGCCGCGGCGTCCCGGGCCGAGGGCTGCGAGTGGGGCGTCAGCGCGCTCCTCGAGGGCGCTGGATGGCTGACCCCCGAGCTCGAAGGCCTGGGAATGCGGCCGGTCAACCTCATGGCCAATCAGATGACGGTCCTGCCGTGCGTCGACCACGAGCCCTTGTCGGGGAGCGCTGACGGTAACCACGGGACTGGGCTGGAGCGCTACTACACGGGCTATGTCAACGGCCCTGTAGGGTTCTTCACGATGATCAACTATGGCCTGCGCGACACCATCCAGGCGGCCACGGCGGCGGGTGAGATCCAGCTCCCTGCGTTCGTGCTGGGCGGATCGGGTATGGGTCGAGGCTTGGGGAAATATGCGGCCTATCGCCCCCCGGTACTCAGCGGCGGCGGCTTCGACCAGTTTGGCGTGGACTCCGACGCGGTGATCCCGGACTGGGCCCTGTCGATGGCAGCCCAGATGGACCAACGTCACAAAGAGCGACTGCACCCGCAGCTGCAGGTGTCGGTGGACGCCTATCAGGAGACCCGCAAGGCGACCGAGGCCTACGCTGAGATCTTCGCCAGCGAGACGCTCAAGATCGGCAACAACGGCCAGGATCCCATCGACGGTTTCTCCAACGCACAGCTCCAGACCATCTTCGGCAACGACGGCGCCGCGCGTAACGTTCGCCTCGCGCTGCGCCTGTTCCACTTCGGGTGCCCCGCGATCTATCTCGACCAGGGAGGCTACGACCTGCACTCCGGCGAAGAGCAGGCGCTGCCGGGGCGCCACGAGTCCCTCAACCGGTTGGTGAGCGGACTGGAGATGGCGCTCAAGACGATGCAGCACCCAACGGGCGGAAGCTACTGGGACCACACCATGGTGGTGCTCGGCAGCGAGTTCTCGCGCACCACCCGGGGCGGCCGCTTCAACTCCGCGCGAGGCTCCGACCACGGCGGAGACCTCGCCACCCGGTGGATGTCCATGCCCTTCATGGGCGGGGCGCTGGGGCGCCCGGGCGCCCAGATCGGACGCACGCGGGCCAGCGATCTGGCGGCAGACGGCAAGGTGTTCAGCTACCGGTCGGTGCTCAAGACCATGTTGGACGGCCTCGGATGTGACCACTCGGAGTTCTTCCCGGCCGACGACCCCTTCGACGACCTGTTCCTCTAGTCTAGTGCCTCGTATGCAAACTACGCGGTCACTATCCTGGCTTGTTTGGCCCCTGCCGTCGTCGCTCGGCCTTGAATTGACCCCGGCCAGTCCTGCGGCCGCGAACTTTCCAAACGGGGCACTAGTGACTCGAATGAAGACCACGCGACACGCACCGAGCCGTCGTCACCTGCCAGCCACCCGGACTCGCCGCCAGCGAGGAGACGGGATGCCGCAACCGCACCGGTATACCTCCACGCTCACCCTGTTATTGGCGCTCTAGGCGTGCAACAGCGTGATCGACGATCCGTCGCTTTACGGGACGATACCCTTCGAGCCCGCCCGCCCGACGGTGGGCGAGGTGCCTACGGTCGAGCCCTACACCGGCACCAACCCCGAGGTGCTGGCGGCCCAGGCGTCGCTGACCACGGGTCTGGATCTGCAAGCCAAGGTCATCTTCCGCACCTGCACACCAAACGGTGGTGTGTGTCACAACGCCAAGGAGTACCCCGACCTTCACACGCCGGCCAACTTCCTGGCGGCCATCGGCGCCCCCTGCAACGTCCAGTCTGGGACGCCGGAGGCGGTCTACGACCGCTGCGAGCGGCCTGGAGACCGGTTCCGCTTCGCTGGGAGCAAAGAGGTCGAGATCGGCTACATCACCTACATACCCGGGGTATATGAACCGCAGCCCGGCGAGGGTGAGGAGGTGCTTCCGCTCGACGACGACACGCCTGGCTTGCACATCTACCTGTCTGAACCCCTCAGCGGCGTCGACTGGTACAATGGCAACAGCCGCTGGGGCGAAGGCGCGTTCATCAGAACCTTCGTCGACGAGGGGCTCGTCGAGGAGATCAGCTTCTCCCAGTTCAACAGCCTGTGGTTCACCCTGGGAGACGGGTCGCACATCATGGCGCAGGTACGAAACTACCAGTCCAGCTCGGTCCAACAGCTGCTCTCGGTGGGGATCGTCGAGGGCGACAAGAACCGCAACGGCGTGTTTGGCGCTCGCTCGGGCCAACCGATCGCGATGCTCGCTCCTGGAAACCCCGAGGAGAGCTACCTCATCGCCCGGCTGCGCGGCGTGATGCTCGACGACGAAGTCCCCGGGTCGCGCATGCCGCTGGCCAACCAGCCGCTGACCATTTCGGAGATGCTGGCCCTGTATTGCTTCGTGGAAGGCCTGGGTAGGGTCGCTGACGGCGACTACAACCTGGCGGCGCCTATCGACTACAACGCCTGCAGTTATTCGGCGGACCCGGAGAACCTCAACCTGTTGGGTTCAGGGGTCACCTGGACCAGCCGCATCAGCAAGATCCTCGAGTTCAACTGCGGCGGCTGTCACGGCGGCGCGGCACCTCAAGGCGGGCTGAATCTGAAGGACGGGGACGTGTATACGCGGCTGCTGGAGCCATCAAGCCAGATGCCGGAGCTGAAGCTCATCGAGCCGGGGGACCCGGAGGCATCCTATCTATGGCTGAAAGTGTTAGCCGATGAAGGGACCATCATGGGTCAGGGGATGCCTCTGAACCCCCTCACCGGGGCCGGTAAGCTTACCGCTGCAGAGCTCGACGACATCGAGACGTGGATCATCGCGGGCGCTGTGGAAAACGAGTGAGCGATGCCGGCTGCGATCTCTTACCCGGGCTGAGTCGTGCGTCGGTCGACAAGCTGAGCCTTCGGGACCGAGACGCGAGACTGGCTGGCTGGTCTGGCGACGAGAGCTCGCTGGGCTCTGCACCATCTCGACGGCCTGTTCTGCGCCCGCCGCTGTTCGTGACGTTCTACTCGTCAGCCGTCGCGCCTGTCGGAGGTCGTTGCTCGTCAGCGCGCCGCCTCCTTGGCTTTGCTCCACGTGCCATGAATAATCCGGGCTATCGCCTCTTGCGTCGGATGGGCACCACATGTCGGACCTCACCACTCTCGGACTGATCAACACCTACGCGCAGCGCCTCGAGGGTTTGTATATCCCCATGAGGCCCCAGGGTTTTCCAGCGCCTGAGGTGGTTGAGCTCAACGACGCGTTGCTCGCGGAGCTGGGCCTCGACAGCGCCCTGATCCGGAGTCGCGCCGCGGCTATCTTCTCCGGGTCCGAGGTGCCGGCCGACGCGGCCCCCCTGGCCCAGGCGTACGCAGGCCACCAGTTCGGCGGGTTTTCGCCGCAGCTGGGGGATGGTCGGGCGGTCTTGCTCGGCGAGATTCTCGACCGGCGTGGCGTGCTCCGAGACCTGCAGCTGAAAGGCTCTGGCCCGACGCGCTTTTCCCGCGGCGGCGACGGCAAGGCCACCCTGGGACCCATTCTGCGCGAGCACGTCGTGAGCGAAGCGATGCATCACCTGGGGGTGCCGACGACTCGGGTCCTGGCGGCGCTCACCACGGGCGAGACGGTGTGGCGCTCCGAACCACTCGCCGGGGCGGTGCTGGCGCGGGTGGCCGCCAGTCACGTCCGTGTGGGGACGCTTCAGTACTTCGCGGTGCGGCGCGAGCAGGAGAAGCTGGAGCGCCTCGTGGCGTATAGCCTCGAGCGTCACTACCCGGACCAGGTGGGCTCCGAGACGCCCGCCCTCGCGTTGCTGCGGGCCGCGGGCGAAGCGCAGGCCCGGCTCGTCGCCGATTGGATGCGAGTCGGCTTCATCCACGGGGTGATGAACACCGACAACACGACGCTCTCGGGCGAGACCATCGACTATGGGCCATGTGCCTTCCTCGACACCTATGACCCCAGGGCGGTGTTCAGCTCCATCGACCGCGCTGGCCGTTACTCCTTCGGCAACCAGCCCGGTATCGCGCAGTGGAATCTAGCGCGCATGGGTGAGGCGCTGCTCACGCTACTCTCGGCGGACCAAGGCGACGCCATCGCGATGGTCGAGGCGGAGCTGGAGCGGTACGCGGAGAGCTTCCGGGCCGCTCACCTCGACAACATGCGGGCCAAACTCGGGCTCCAGGGGGCTGAGGTGACGGATGCGGCGCTCATCGACGACTTGCATCGCTGGATGCACCGGAGCGAACAAGACTTCACCCTCACGTTCCGACGACTGGCGGAG
>JAAZYN010000393.1 GCA_014239625.1 Myxococcales bacterium
CTGATACCAATCCTCCAACTTCGGGCAGATCACCGCGTCGGCGACGGACGCGGTCCCGCCGGAGAGATCCAGAGGAGTGGCCAGCTCGGGGCCGTCGTTGGGCTCGAGCTCGTCATCCTCACAGGTCAGCTGGGGGTCCAAAAATACCGTGTCGCTGACCCCGCTGTTGTTGTCTTCGCGAGCCTCGACGATGTCGTCTTCGGCGTCCGTCTCCACCAGGAACCGCCAGTAACCCCCGCCTATCCCCGAGGGGAGCTGAAAGTCGATGGACCGCTGCGCCAACGTCAACGGCTCGACACCCTCCATCGCCTGCTCAGCGACCATCACGTCACTGGCGTCCAGGGTCGTGTCCGCCGAGGCCCACACCCGCACCCAGTGAGGTGGGGCCGCGGTGTCGCCGAGGTTCACATCGGAGAAGCTGACGTTGAGCAAGCCACCCGGGTAGAGCTGCGCTGGCAGGGCCGACACCTTCGCCGCAAGCAAGTCGACCCCCTCCACCGGCTCCAGCAGCGTCACGGTCAAGTCATAAGCGGCCATCACTCCAGGACCGGAAGGGTACACCCGGAGGTAGTAGTCACCGTCCTCGGGCGCCACGAAGACGGCCACATCCTCGGCGTCGCCCGCGTTGGTGCTCTCGTCGACGAGCTGCCCGCCCGAATCCGTGAGCTGAAGATGCAGGTCGCTGGGCACCGGATCGAGCCCCAAGACCTCATGGATATCCATGGTCACCAGCATACTGGTGCCGGCTGGCAGCTGGACCAGCCACCAGTCGTCGTTGCCGCAGCTGCCGAGCCCGGTGGTCGAACCAACCTGCAGCTCTGCCGCGCCGCTCAAGGTGTTGTTGGGCTCGCTCGAGTCCTCGAAGCATCCGCCTTGGGCGCCGATGACCTCTATCTGGCTTCCCACCGTCGCGTTGTTGCCCTTGTTCGTGTCGTTGCTTATGGCTGCGTCGATGTCGACGATCGCCCCCACGTAGTAGTGGGTCAGGGTGTGATCCAAGGTGAGCGGCACCAGCACGTCTTCGACACGCTGCACGGTCCCCGCCGCCGGCACGGAGTTGACCAACGCGGTGTGCACCAGAAAATCCTGCCCTGTGTTGACCTCGTTGAGGCTCACCGAGGCGTCCGTACTGAACACGATCCCGACCTTGAACGCGGTGGCGCCAGTGGACCCGTTGTTGGCCAGGACGTAGCTCAGCTTGATCATCGTGCCCGCTTGCACCGTCGATGGATGGAACTGGAGGTTGCTGATCGCGACGTCCACGTTGGCCTGCGCCGAGACCGAGACGGGGTCGTTGTACAGCTGGGCGTTGTTGCCCTCGTCGCACTCGGTGACGTCGCTGTCGGGGTCCATGATCACGCCGATGTAGTGCGGCAGCACCGGAATCTCACCGGGGATGGTGATGACCTCCTCCACCAACAGCGACCCCTTCGCAGGGATGGCCGGCAAGCTGAAGGTGCCCAGCTTGGTGGCCGACGATGGGTTCAGTGAGGGCTGTAGCGACAGGTAGACGGCCATCGGCGCGCCCGCCGGCAGGTCGAGGATTCCGGGGTTGGACACCTCCGCCGCGACGGACACGGTCCCGCCCCAGTAGGTCGCGACAGGCGCGACGACCAGCGAGTCAAAGGAGATGTCGAAGCACTGCTCCTCCGCGAACTCCATCGTGAACGGGTACGGTGACACGGCGATGTTGTTGACCTCATCGGACTCGATGAGGGTCTCCTCGGCGTCCGCCATCCCGATCATCCAGTACTGGCCATCCGGAAGGTCCGTTGGGATCGTAAACGACTTGCTGATGTTGAGCTGAGAGCCCGGCTGCTGCGGGGACACCGTGGAGCCGAGATCTCCAGGGCCGAACATCAGGATGTCGGTCTCGGGATCGAGGATGGGGTCCGCCGACAGCCAGAAAGCCAGCTTGTAGACCGCGGACTCACCCTCACCGATGTTGGCGATCCGATACTGGTAGTTGATGATCTGATCCTGCTTGACCGTCATCTCTTCGAGAAAATAGATGTCGCTCACGAGCACGTCGGGCTTCAACGCGACGGCATATTCGATGGTGATGTTGTTGGTCGAAGGAGCGCGGTTGTCGTCCTCGGCACACTCGCTGACCACGTCGTCTCGGTCGGCCACCAGGAACACGTAGTAGTTGCCCTCAGGAAACTCCGCGGGGATCTCGAAGGTCTCGCCGGCGTAATCGATAAAGACGTCGTCGCCGAAGATCCCCGCGTCCATCTCTTCGACGATCCACTCGCGGACCACGTGATCTCCATCGTCCAAGACCTCGTTGAACGACAGCACCACCTGCACCTTGAAGGGGGTGTCGATCCGGTCACCGGTGTTCCACAGCTGCGCTTTGGCGATGGTCCCGGTGTCGCCAGGGGCGAGATCTGTCGGGAACTCCATGGAGAACTGCGTCCAGAAGAGATCGGCGCAGCCGATGACCTTGACGCTGAGCTCGTCGGACTCCGTCTTCGTCCGCCCATCGGCGGTGACATAGGTGGCCTCGACGCGGAACTCGGTGGTCTCGTTGAGGGGATAGGGCGCGGTATAGACGTGCCCGTCGGATTCCACGGGGTTGCCTTCTTTGAACCAGGCGTACTGCAGCTCGCTGTGGTGCACGACGCCACCGATGCGCGCCGTGAGCACCACGTCCAGCGGCGCGTTACCGCTCATCGGATCGGACTCCAGCTCGACCGAGAACTGGGGCAAGGGCTGCACCACATCGGAGCCCGCGTCCGTCCGGACCACGTCTACCGACGACTGGTCGCTTGCTGGCGTGGGGTCATTGGGACACCCGGCTGACAGCGCCAACACTGCGAGCGACAACAACTGGGTGCGAGCTTTGGGCTGGGGCCGTAGCATGGGTGCCTCCGAGAAGGCACGGACTGTAGCAGCCCGGTATCCGTGGCTCCAGTGGAATAGCCCGAAGGCTTGGATTCGCTGGACTTGGCTCGCTGGCTCGGGAACTCTTCGAAACATGTCGCGGCTCACCCCCCACATCGACCTCCGGGCTGGAGCCCGAGACGTGGTCTGTCGCTTGCGAGCTGCAGGCCATGTGGCCCTCTGGGCAGGTGGCTGCGTGCGCGACCAGGTCATGGGGGTCACTCCGAAAGACTACGACGTGGCCACCGACGCCAGACCCGAGCAGGTCCAGGCCCTGTTCGAGCACACCGTCGGCGTGGGCGCCCAATTCGGCGTCATCTTGGTCGTGCTCGACCAGAATCTTCAGTATGAGGTGGCGACGTTCCGGGCGGAGGCCGACTACAGCGACGGCCGCAGGCCCAACGAGGTCCGTTGGGCGTCGGCCTACGAAGACGTGATCCGACGGGACTTCACGATCAACGGGCTGCTGTTCGACCCAGAGGCCGAAGAGATCGTCGATCACGTCGGCGGCGTGAACGACATCGAAGCCGGCGTCATCCGGGCCATTGGTGACCCCCACCAGCGGTTCTCGGAGGACAAGCTCCGCCTCCTGCGTGCGATTCGATTCGCCGCGCGGCTCGATTTCCAGGTGGAGCCGGCGACCTACGACGCCGTCAAAGAGCACGCCGCCGAGATCGCCGTCGTGAGCGCCGAGCGCGTCGCCGCTGAATACGACCGGATCCTCAGCGAGGGCGGGGCGGCGCGCGGGCTTGAACTCCTCGAAGACAGCGCGCTGCTGCGGTTCACGCTGCCGGAGCTGGGCCAGCCAGAGGCCGCGATGAGGCGCCTGCAGGAGACCGCCCCCCTGGATCCAGACACGGCCTGGGCGCTGACGCTCCTCGACCTGACGGTAGACGAGGTAGGGCTCATCACCGAGCGCATGCGGATGTCCAGGAAGCGGCGGCGAGCGATCACCGAGGCGGTGACGCTTGCCCAGCGACTGCTAAGCTACGAGACGCTGTCGACGGCTCAAAAAAAACGGATCATTCGTCATGAGGAGTCACATCGCGCGCTCTTGGCGGCCAGCCGTGCATCCGAGGCGGGCCAGCGTCCCCCTCGTGGGGTGGCCGCCGCCGCCTCCGACAAGGCGCGCTGGAGTCGCGACGATCTGTTCCCACCACGCCTGATGGACGGCGCCAGGCTCAAAGCGCTGGGTCTGGCGCCGGGGCCGCAGTTCGCGCACGTCCTGCGGCGAGTCGAGGACGGTCAGCTTGCGGGCGAGGTCACCACCGCTGCGGAGGCCGACGCCCTGGTTCGGAGCGTGACGTTACGACCGTCGGGGGCCAGCGTCGACGCCCGCCGGCCCGCCGAATGAGGGCGTCGGCCATGGTCGACAAACGAAGCCATTCGAGACCGTTTGACCCGAGGCTACGGACATTCTAATAAACGTCGATCCTGAAACACCGGCTGCCACGCTCTCGGCGCCGCCACGCTCTGGGGTTTGTCATGACCGGCAGCATGCTCTCATTCACGGCTCCCAATCACGCTGAGGAGTTCTCCGCGTACCTGGCCCCGGCCGCGTCCGGATCGGGCCCGGGCGTCATCGTTCTCCAAGAATGGTGGGGCCTGGTCGATCACATCAAAGACGTGGCTGATCGCTTCGCCGCTGCCGGGTTCACAGCGCTGGCGCCGGACGTATACCAAGGCGAGTCCGCCTCGAGCCCGGACGAGGCCGGCAAGCTGATGATGGCGCTGAACATCGAGCAGACCGACGTGCTGCTGCGAGGAGCGGTAGCCGAGCTGCTCGCCCATGAGGCCACCCAAGGAGACAGCGTGGGGGC
>JAAZYN010000394.1 GCA_014239625.1 Myxococcales bacterium
TCGGTCTGCGTCGACGCGGCCGGCGATGCGTCGGCCTGCACTTGCAGCTGAGGGTCATCGTTTAGCGTCGGAAGGGTCGTCGCCGTGTGGCGTCGACCCTGCGGCTGCGAGACTGGGTCCACGTCGACGCGGTTCGCCTCCGACCCGCAGCGTCGATGATGTCATTGACACTGAGACAAAGCCTGGGCACACCTGGATGAGCATTCATTCAACAGCGCGCTTGGTCGACGAGACGCGCCTGCGCACGAGGCATGGTCGTGAACTCCGCGCTGGACTGGGACGACATCCGCTTCTTTCTGGCTGCGAGTCAGTCCGGGTCGTTGGCTGGCGCGGCGCGTCGTCTGAAAGTCTCGGTGGCGACGGTGGGGCGGCGCCTGGACCGCCTCGAAGGCGCGTTGGGGCTGCGTCTGTTCCATCGGCATGCAGGCGGTCTGCGGTTGACCGAGCACAGCCAATCGCTGCTCGAGCGGGCCGAGGCGGTGGCGGAGCGGATGGCGGATTTCGAGCGCGCAGCCGCTGGGACCGGCAGCGAGGAGTCCGGTGTCGTCTGCGTCAGCACCATCGAGACCCTCGCGACGCACGTGTTGGTGCCCCATCTCACGGAATTTCGACGTCGCCATCCGAGCATCGACGTGATCCTTCAGTCGGAGATGCGACTGGTGCGGTTGGCCGAGCGCCGCGCCGACATCGCGCTGCGCGTGGTGCGGCCCCATGAGGAGCGCGTGGTCGCTCGCCGCGTGGCCACTGTGCGCTATGGGGTGTTCGCGTCCGAAGCGTATCTCGCGGGCAGGGGGCGCCCTGAGCGGCCCCTCAGCGACCTGAGCGGGCACGACGCCGTGACCTACGATCCGCGGTTTGACGGGATCCCCGAGATCGCCTGGTTCGAGCGGCGCGAAGGGCAGCCTCGGTTCGCTCTGCGTGTGAGCTCCGCCGCGGCCATCTATCAGGCGGTCAGGAGCGGCCTGGGCCTGGGGATTCTACCCACCTACGTCACAGGCCGTGGGTTGGTGCGGCTGGTCGAGGGCGAGGACCTCCCGCAGCGCGACCTGTGGCTGGCCATCCACGAGGACCTGCGGCAGTCGCCTCGGGTCCGCGCGGTCGCAGACTATTGCGCCGAGGTGGTGCGCCGGGTAGTCGGCCCGCCCGCGGGGTCCGGCGCCGTCAGGGCTTGAACTCGAACTCGACCTGAAACTGGCAGGGCTTTCCGTCCGTCGGCGCAGGCAACCGAGCGCCGGCGAACGCCGAATCGACGCATCGCGCGGCGTCTGGGTGCAGTCGCGACCCAGGCGTGACCGTGAGGTTGTTGATGTAACCTCGGACATCGCTATCGAACGTCAGCGCCACGGAGCCCTTGACGCCTGGGCGGAGCGCAAGGACCCGCCGATAGCATTGCTTGATGCGCCAGAGCCGCCACCGCACGATGCGCGTGGCTTGCTTCACATGGCAGGTGCCGGCGCTGCGCTTGAGGAGCATCAGTGAGACCTGAGCGCGCCCGAGGCCGGGCCTCATGGCCTGACCGAGTCGCGCCACCCTGCGGGAGGTGCGTGTCTGTCGCCGCGCACCAGCCGTGTCATCGCCGATGAGTCTCGGGGCGGCGCCGCGGATGCTCTCGGCTCGGACGGTGGAGATCCGCTTTGCGCCGGGACATCCGATGGACTGGGCGGGGGGAGCGTCGAAGGCCAGCGATGAGCGGCACCCCCGAGACGTAGCCGCCGCGGCGGCCACCCGCAGGACCTCTCCCCAAGGGTGTTCAGCGGTCAGCGCGATCCCCACGGCGTTCCGGCCGCGCTGTTCGCGGCACACCTGCGTCGCGGCCTTCGCCACCGCGTCGAGCCGAAGGACGCCGGCGTCATCGCGCCTGGCGGCCGGACATGCACCCTCCGGCCCCGCGTAAACCCGTGCCTTCCCGCGATCGATGTAGAGACCTCGGGCGCTCCGCGCTCGCCGGACCGACAACACCTCGAGCCCAGCCGAAGCCGTCTGCCCCCACTGCAGGGTCAAGTCTCGGCGCTCGAGGGCGGTGTCCACGGCCTGCTCCACCCGCATCAGCCGCAGCGCTGTCTCCTGCCCGCGGGCGCTCACGGCGATGACTTGCAGCTGTTTGAAACCCGCAGCGCGTAGCATCTGTGCGGCGCGGCGCACCGCCCCTGTGACCACGCGCTCGTCGGCCCGGATGGCCGCGTGATCATGGATCACACCGAAGCGGGCGGTGGCGATGGTGTTGTGCGCGGCGCGGAGCGATCGAAGTCGGTCGACGCAGCTGGCGCTCGCCTCGGGCGTCCCGGTCACCGGTTGCTCGTGGCCCGGGCAGCGGGCGCGCGCAGAGTCCGGAGAGCGGCTCAGCGGTACATCCGCCAGGCCGTACTCCAGGCCCGCTGTGGTCACCCACACCGTCGCGCCCACCGCCGGCGACGCATGTCCCGCCGCGATGACAGGCAACGTCATCGCCCCCGAGGACGCACAGGCGGACATCAACGCGGCGGCTGCGGCGGTTGACAGCGCGATGGTTCTCGGGCCCACCATGAGTCGAGCATACCTGGCCCGGGTGCTGGTCTCAAAGGTCTACCGGCTGCGGACCATTCGAAACCCCGCGTGCTGGTAGAAATGGCGTCGGAACCAGTTTCGGTACCATCGCGACGCGCTCGGTCCAGTGGACGACCATGCGGCCCCCGCCATCATGCCGTGCTGGTCGTCGAAGTAGATCTTGGAGAAGTCGTCGTAGTAGGCGTGCGGCCTGAAGCCGTCGAATGGACGGAAGTCGTCCGACAGATGTTCCCACACGTTGCCATGGGCGTCGGTGAAGCCAGCCGCGCTGAGGCCAGCCAGGCATGCACCTACCGGGGTCGGGAGCCGACCTTGAGGTTCAGGTTGAACGCATCGCCAGGCATAGACATCGCCCCCTGTCGTCGGCGCGCCCTCCGCGATCAGCGCGTGCTCCGCCTCTGAAGGGAGCCTCCACCCGTCACCTGCCCACGCACAGAACGCCTGACCCTCGAACGCGCAGACCTCGGCAGGCCAGGCCGCTGGCAGGGGCAGCTCGTCGAACATCGCGCGGTAGGCGAACCCCGTGGCCAGGGTCGGCTCCGGGCGCCAGAACAGCGGATATTTTCGCGTCAGACTGGCCAACCAAGGGCGCGCCGCGGCGGTCCATAGCTCGGGGCGTCGGTACCCTCCGTCGCGCACAAACTCCAGAAACCGGGCGTGGGTGACCAGGTCGCGCGTGCCCTCGAAGGGCCTCACCTGTCGCGTCCTCCGACCGTATTCGTTGTCCCATCCGTACAGCGGCAGACCGTTCGGTCGGCCCAGCGTGACCTCGGCCCCCTCCACCGGGAGCACGGCTGGCTCGGGGGCTACCGAATCGATGGGCGCGTACCGCCACCCTTCGGGTCGCGCGAGGCTCTCCAGGGGCAGCTGTCGGAGTCGACGTCTCGAAATGGATGCGCTCGTGCTCCATCGCCATCAACAGTGCCCACTCTGGGTCGTCCCAGCCGATCTGCCTCCCTGCCAGGGGTGTCCTTCGATGAACTCCAACAGCCGCGCCTTGATCGCCCCTCGGTAGGCCCGCGTGCCCCGGACGCTCGGTCAGTCTGCCGTCGTGTCCAGCTCGTTGGAGCGGTGCGGATCCACGCCCGTGGCAAACAGGCGGTCGAGCCGCGCGTGCTGTGGACCGTCGAACAGGTCGGCCGCCGCGAGCTTGTTCACGTAGAAGCTCGCGGTGTGTCCGTAGTAGAAGATGAGCGGGTTGCGCAGGGGGGCCGGTCGCAGCCGGTCCCTCTCGGCGTCGACCAGCGCGTCGAAGAGTCGATCGCTCAGCCGCCACGTGTCGTCGAGGTAGGCGCACAAGACGGCCCTGTCCAAGGCGTCGGTGCGGGGTGGGGGGAGCGGACGTGAGCGGTTCATGAGCCCACCAAAACAGAGCCGCGTGAGGGCTGCAAGGGGCTCAGCGCAGCGGCCTCTTCGACGTCAACATGTAGCGTCCGATGGTCGACACCTCCGGAGGCACCGAGCCCGTTGGGCTGGCACCGTCGGCGTCGTCCTCTCCCTCTCCCTCTCCCTCTCCCTCTCCCTCTCCCTCTCCCTCGCCCTCGCCCTCGCCCTCGCCCTCTTCTCCCTCCCCGTCCGGGTCTTCGACGCTCCAGTCCTCGTCATAGCTGACCAGCGTAAGCGCGGTGGCCCCCCGTCTCCAGCGGATCGATAGGGTGGTGGTGTGGATCGGGTGACTCATGACGGTGCTGGAGCCCGACCAGGCGTCGCCCTCGTCGGGTGAGACGTCCACCTCCTGCTCGGTCACGTTGACGGTCACCTCCCCGTGGCACTCGTCGGACACCGTCAGCTCTACCGATGGGTGTTTCACGTGCTGGAAGTCGTACTCCGTGGGGCGGCACACGCGGTTGGCCGGCAGCTTGACGCGACTCAAGACCCGCAGGGATGCGCGGGCGTAGATGCTGTCGCAGCTCGGACCTTCGGTGACATGGACCTCGCTCCCCTTGAAGATCATCGTCGTGTGCGGCGGGATCGGCTCCCCAACCGGACAGTCTTCTTCGGCGGGCTCAGCTTCCGGTTCCGGATCCAGGATGGCGGTATACTTGGCGGTCGACTCCTTGATGAACCGTCGGCCCTCGTAGACGAGGCCGTTGCCCGAGAGTTGGACAGCCAGGGGCTCGTTTTCGAGGGTATACAGGGTGAGCGTTCCGCTCTG
>JAAZYN010000395.1 GCA_014239625.1 Myxococcales bacterium
TATCACCTACCCCTCCTCGGTTTCGCTCGAACTCTGGTGAGAAATGCGGGCTAGCGGCCAAGGCGGGCCGATGTCGAGGGACCCCGGCGGACACGGCCCAGGCGCGTCTAGACCTGGCGTGCTCTTCGGCCTGCCGGTTCAGCCCCCGCCATGAACAGCTTGGGCCAGATGGCGGCGACGGCCTTTTTCACCGCGGTGATGCTCCTGGCCGCTCCTGCGCAGGCCCTGCATTTCGGCCTGTCGGGGGCGGCGATGGCGCCGACCTACGGTGAGATCGACCGCGTCCGTCGCTCGGGAGATCTCGCCCGAGCGGAGTCCATGACGAGAGAGGCCCTGTCGCTGGTTCGGGACGACGCCCACGCCAGCCGTTTACGGTTCAGCTTGGCGGTGCAGCTGCTCGAACAGGGCAAGGCCCCGACGGAGGCGACGGCGCTGCTCGAGGGCATCCCCGAGGCCTCCTTCGGTCTCGCAGACCGACGCTGGTTGTGGCTCGCCCGGGCCCGGCTGGCGGGGGGACAGGACGACAACGAGTCCATGGCGGCGATCACCAGATATCTCGAGCGGGATCGACACTCCATGGAGGCCCACGAGCTGCGACTGGCCGCTGCGCGGATCGTGGCCAAGACAGGTACCCCAGAAGAGATCATCGACGCTACGACGCCGCTGATCGGTCGACGCGTGGCGCCCTCCTATAGGGCCGAGGCGATTCGACTGCAGCTCGATGCGTTGAGGCCGATCGCGCCGAGTGACGACGCGGTGGCCAAGACGGTCGATGGGCTGGAGAGGAGGCTGCTGGTTCGACTCCCATCGCAGCCCGCGACCCGCAGAGGCGGTCTGGTGCTCAAGGTGAGCGACCTGAGCAACAAGGATCGCTATCAGCGCGCGCTGCGGCTCATGGACGTGTGGGAGTATGCGGAGGCCCGGGAGGAGCTCGCGCGGCTTCGCGACGCCAAACACCGAGTCGGCGGCGCTCGGTGGAAGATCGCGGAGATCAGCATCTTCAAGCTCCGCGACGACATGGCCCGTGGGCGGCGGGCTCTAGCCACCTGGGTGCGACGACGCAACGCCAAGGGGCGTGAGAAGGCGACGTTCTGGTCGATGCGGTCATTTGTAAAGGAGGACCGATACGACGACGCGCGCAAGCTCCTGAAAGTGCTCAACGAGGACTTCAGCGGCGGTAAGTACCAGGAGCGCGTTGACTTCTACAGCGCCTGGCTCTGGTACGACGAGGGCGACTGCGACAGGGCCATCCCGGCGATGCGGGAGTATATGAAGCTCCACCCGGCGACCGCCACCAAGATGCGCGGCCCCCACGCTTGGTGCGCGATGCGCAAGGGGCACTGGCGGACGGCCTACCGGTCGCTGGCGCGCCAGTTGCGTCAGGACCACCCACTTCGGCGAGGGCGCGCGCTGTATTGGCAAGCATACGTTCTGGAAAAACAGGGTAAACGAGACAAGGGGCGGGCCAAGCTGGCCAAGCTTCAGGAGCGCTTCCCGCTGAGCCACTATGGGATGCTGGGGCTTCAGCTCCAGGCGGCGTGGGATGGACGCGACACCAGGGCGTCGGCGCAGCCATGGCCCGAGGGCGGTGGGCTCGCGCGCTGGACGCTGGAGCCGAACGACGAGGCGTGGAGCTGGCCGAAGCTGAACAAGCGGCGGGCCACAGCGTTCGCGCGGATTCGGGACCTGGTGCGGGTGGGCGAGACCGATCTCGCGCGGGCCGAGTACGGCCGAATGCGCAGCGCCGTCGAGCGCTCCGTACCCAAAGCCAGGCGGCTGCTATTCGAGGTGTTCATGGCCCATCAGATCGAGGACCACAAGATCGGATGGCAGCGCTCCACCGGCTCGAGCTTCTCGAGCAAGACCGGGATGCCCGACGCCACGGACCCGGATTGGGTGCTGGCCTACCCACAGGCCTATCGGCCGCTCATCTTCAGGCTGGGTGCCAAATACGGGATCGACCCGGCCTTCGCTTTCGGGATCATGAGGCACGAGAGCGCCTATGAACCCAGCGCCGTCAGCCACGCCGACGCGGTAGGGGCGCTCCAGATGATCAAGCCGACGGCGCTGCTGTGCGCGAAGGAGTTGGGAAAACCCTTCGACTGGACGGACTTCGCCAAGCCCCGGGTGGGGTTCGAGTACTCCTTGTTCTATTTGAGTAAACACAAGACCGTATGGGGCGGGCTGTTGCTGCCCACGGCGGCCAGCTACAACGCCGGACCGCGCCCAGTGTCGCGCTGGCTCCAAGCCCATACGGGCAAACCGACGGCGTTCGTAGTGGAGGAGTACGTTTACAAAGAGGCTCGGAACTACACCCGGCGGGTGGCGGAGCACACCCTCCGCTACCTCTACCTGTACGAACCCGATGCCGCGCGCCGAGCCCAAGTGTTGGACGCCCTCTACCCCACCGCGCCGCAACCGGCTCCGCCTGCCGACGTGGGCTACTGAAGACGCCGCGCCCTCGATGACGGATCCGAGCTCGCCCGGTACATGGCCGTTGAGGGCGCCGAGCTGGCCCCCAACCCGCCGCCCTCGCGCCCCGGCCTCCACAGGGGGGCGGCCTCTGAGAGGCGAGCCCACGTGAGGTGGCGACAGTAGGGTCTGGCGGGCACGCGCAGGTCAGCGAGGTCAACGCCGGGGGCTTGCTCGCCAGGTCACCGGCGTCTATATGCCGGCGCTGGCACGCCATCGTCAAGGAGCTGGACAGCCGAATGGGTTTCGGGACAGCATGATCGTCGATTGGGCTGACCGGTCGAGGATGGGAGGATGCATTGCTGGTCGTCGCCGTCGGGCTGTGCCTCCTGATGGGCCTTGGCGTGTGGCAGGCGCGCACACGCCTGGCCGCGATGGATATAATCGCCAGCGCGTCAGCCGAGGACATCGCGCCAGGGTACGTGACGGTGTGTGCTCGTGACGTTCACCTGTCCCAAGCCACCATCAACGCCCTGGTCGAGCACGCCCAAAGCCGCGATCTGGACGTCCTAGACGTGGTGCCCGGCGCTTTACCGTGGGCGAACCTGATGGCCGTCGTAGAGTTGGTGGACCCGGCGGCGTTTCGCGACCAGCCTCTGGGCCGGTCATCATCTGCTGGGTACGCGGTGTGCGTGTCCGAGGGGGTCGCTTCGCGCGCCGCGCCCGAGCTCGCCGCCGCCCAGGGGGCACCTCCTGCGGAGTTCATCCGCGCCGCTGGGCAGCTCCGTCACTTCGCTCCGCGGCGGGCGGCCATGGTCATCGCGCCGCTAATGGACGCGCCCAAGCGCGACGCGTCGACGCGTCGACGCATGCTCGCGGCGCTCATCCCCGGGGGCATGGAGCGGGCCGTCATTTATCTGCGCGCTTTGTTCATCCTTGTGCTGCTGGCTCTGGTCGTCATCCAACCGTGGCCAGGGGTGCTGCCCCTCATCGCCTATCACCTCCAGCCGTTATTGGCCTGCGCGGGGCGACGGAAGGGCGGCGCCGATGAGCGCGGAGCGACTCCGGCACAGGGAAGCCGACGCTCCCTTGCGGATGAAGCGCGGACGGTCCTCTTTCGCACCCTGGCAGAGCTGCGCGACGCGGCGGCCTTGTTGGCGGCGCTGCCCTTCGACCCGGAAGCTCTGGCTCGGCGGCGGGCCGCGTACTCGGAGCTGCTGCGGGGAGACCCCCAACGGCTGGTCGAGCCGCGACGCGACACCTGCCCGCTGTGCGGCTCCGCGCACCTCGGTTGCCGGCTCCGCGCCCACGACTATCTGCAGCACAAGCCTGGAGCGTTCCGGCTAGACAGCTGTGCTGGCTGCGGACACATCTTCCAGAACCCAAGGCTGAGCCTCGAAGGCCTGGACCTCTACTACCGTGATGTCTACGACGGCCTGGGAGAACCCCTGATGGAGTCGGCGTTCAGCTCGACCCCACGGTTGTACCTGGCCCGCGCTGAGCTCGTCGCCCGACATGGAACGCCCGAGCGCTGGCTGGACGTCGGGACCGGGCACGCCCACTTCGCGCTGGTCGCAAGAGAGGTCTTGCCGTCGACGCGCTTTGACGGCCTCGACCTCGGCGACGGCGTGGAGCGGGCCGCGCGGCGCGGCTGGCTGGATGAGGCACACATCGGCCTGTTGCCCGAGCGCGCGGTGGACCTGGCAGGGCGGTACGACGTGGTCAGCATGCACCACTACCTGGAACACACCGTGGAGCCCGCTGCCGAGATAGAGGCGGCCTCGTTGATGCTCGGACCCGGTGGCCTGCTGGAGATCGAGGTCCCGAACCCGGAGTGCCGCTGGGGCCGCATCCTGGGCTCATGGTGGATTCCCTGGTTTCAGCCGCAACACCTCCACCTGCTCAACACGACCAACCTGTCGCGGTTGCTGAAGGAAAACGGCTTCGAACCCCTGGAGTGGCACACCGGTAAGGCCAACACCCCATCGAACTGGCTCCTGTCCTCGGTGTATCAGCTCCGCTGGCTCGCGGGGGGGCCGCTCGATGCCCCCTGGCGCCCACCGACGACTCGGATGGCGCGTCTTCGGCATGCCGCAGTGTGGAGTGTCGGGAGCCTGTGGATGGCCGCTTGCGTCGTGTTGGACGCTATCTTCGAGCCTCTCGGTCGCCGCAGCGCCCGCTGGTCGAACGCGTTTCGAGTGGTCGCCAGGCGAGTGAACGATCCGGTCGAGTAGCTGCAGAGGCGCCTCGCCCGGATAATTCATGGAACTTCGAGGGAAACCAAGG